>JACQAB010000119.1 GCA_016195205.1 Pseudomonadota bacterium | reverse complement strand
CTATTATGCGGATGGTTTTATATAGCTTGAGACATAGTAGTGAGTAGTGAGTATTGGGTAGTGAAGTGTTCTCATTACTCACTACTCTTTACTCAGTACTGACTAGGCGGCGCGCTGGAAGACGCGCTCTTCCGCCATGTGCTGAATGATGGTTTCAAGCCCTTCGCTGGCGAAGTGCGAGAAAGTCAGCAAATGGCTGTCGATCGTGGCGCCCCCGTCACAAATAACGGCGCCGGCGTCTTTCACCGTCTGCAGCTGCGCCGCGGAAGCGCTGATTTCCATGCCCGCCAGGCGGTCACACAGGGCCAATAATTCGACGGCTTCGCCAATGGCGGCCACCGGCTTTTGCGCCTCGAAGAAATGACGCAGGATGCGCCGGGTGTGCAAATTGCCTTTCAGCTTTTCCACGCCACGCGCGCCGCCGGGAAGAATAAGGCGGTCAAAATCAGAGCCCATGGCCTCGGCCAAATGAATGTCGACCGGGAAGTAATGTCCCCAGGCATTGTCGAGCCAGCCATGCACCAGGCCGTTTTCCGGAGCGACCGTTTTCAGAACAGCGCCTGTTTTGTTCAAGGTTTTTTGAATCTGGGTGAATGCATCTTCGGCAAAACCACTGGCCACCAAAATACAAATCTTCTTTCCCGACAGGAGATTATCCATGCCTGCTCAACCTTTCTGATAACGTCTTGATGAAGATGAAAGAGCGCGCTTATTCCTTTTGATGAGCGACTCAACAGGCGACCTTTATGCCGGAAAGCCAGGGGCATTTCCAAGGAAATTTTTACTTTCACAAGCGAATTTTGGCGCTATTGCACCCCAAGGATCTGGTAGAAATAGGTGCCGGTAGCACCGCTGCTGCTATCATTAACACACCCCACCATTTTAGCGGCCAGAGCCGCCGGCCAAGCGCTGAAGGAGTTGGTGGCGTCGGCCGAGCTTGTGGCATTGGTGATGTTGCCCAGCGCCGCTGCCGCAGGAGTTGAGCCATTTCCGGCCTGAGTATTGACCTGGTCGCATACACCCGAGGTCACTTTCAGCGTCGCGATGCGTTCCACCGCGGAAGTGCCCATATTGGTCACCACACCCCAAGTATAGGACCAAGTATCAGAACTGCCATTAGCCAGGAGGCACCAGCCCGCCGCCCACAGGCGAGAACAGCGCGGTGTTAGTGGTAGTGTTGGCGGAGTTGATGTCCACATTGGCCAGAGCCGTGCCCAAGGCCACGATGCGGTCCACGCCCATTTTCAGATTCTGCCCGATCGAAATCATCGCGGCAGCGTTGGTGCGATTAGTTTCCTGACTGGAACTGGTGGCAAAAGTGCTGGAACCCGCAGCGATGGCCGTGGCCAGAATCGCCAGAATGGCCACCACGAAAAGAATGGGGCCGATGGCGATGCCCGCTTGGCTGTTTAAACGGGCCCGTAAAGGAAGCTGCATCGAAGTCTCCCGAAGTAAAGCAAAGCGTGGCAAAGCTTAAGAAATTCTTCTTAAGCAATTGTTACACATAGATCAATTGCTATCTATCAGCATACACCGGTCACAACGCCTTGGAATCGTTGATTCGCAAAGTATGGTTATTTTTTCTCTGGTGTGGCGGGAGTGGGAACCGAGGCGGAAGACCCACTTCCGGCACCTCCTTCCGCCTGCGAGATGGTTATGGTTTCAGCAGTCAGCTCAGCCTGCATCAGCCCTTCTCCCGGACATTCGGGGCCCGCGCAGAAAAGAGTGAGGTTCCAGCGCACCGAGGCCACCATGGAATCCGCGTAACCAATGGCATTCAACCAATTGGTAAATTCCTCGCCATTGTTGCTGTAAATCTTCAAAGCTGGCTTGGAAGTGAGTTCATAACTAAGACCAGGAAACTGTTTTTTAAGGCGCGCGGCCAAAGGCTCATATTGCTCTTTGGACAGTGGAACGCGGGTAATGCGCGGCACCGCAGGTTCCTGGGCGCGTGCGGTTTCGGCCTGAAGTTTTAAACTGCCCGCGCCTTTCACCGCCATAAAGGCACCGCCCATCGCCAGGATGGCCACCAGCCAGGTTATACCGATGATTCCCAGCGTGATCTTGTCCATGGACATGATCGCGCGTTCGAAAACCGAACCCGAAAAATAACGGGAGGCCTCGCCCATGCGCAGGTTAAGCTTGAACGCGCCGGACAAGCCCATCTTGCCGGGCATTCCGGCCAGATCGGGCATCCCCGGTAATTTGGGCAAATCGAATTTTGAGGGCAAAGAAAATTTCATTTTACCTGGCCCTTATGAAGATAGGAATCCTTGCCATTGGCAATGACAATGCCTTCGGAAGTGGTGTCCAGGGTCTGCGCGCCCATCTCCTGAATAGGCTGGGATGTAAGGTTGGATGGTACCACGGCCCACCACCTCACCTTGCCATCCTGCAGATGATAGAGCTTCAGCCAGCCCTGCAGATTGATCAACCCCTCGTTGATACGATTAAAGGCGGCGATTTGTTCACGCATTTCACTGGTACGCAGAACCAGTGCAGATTGCTGCAACTGCATGGAAGAGCCGGCGGTGCGATTAGCCAGATCGCTTAAATCAGCCCGGTAGGTAAGCTGGGCGATGGAAGCAATAAACCAGATAAAAAAGGCGCCCATAATCACCATCACGCCCGATAGAACCGAAGAAATGGCCAAGAAGCGCCGGGCCCGGTCTTCCAGCAGAGACAGGGATTCCCAGCGCACCATTTTCAGCTTGATGATGACGTCGGGCACCAGATCGAAAATTTCGGTGTTACTTATTTCGCGCGCCATGCGTTCAGCTTTGGCACGAATCACCGAACTGGTGCCGCGGATAATCTGCAGCCCGTCTTTTTCAACCGCCATCAGCGTGGCAGCCTCATCGCTGTAATAAGTGTAAATGACCGGGGCCGGGCGGGCATCGGGCATGCCCGGCAGCAGGGAAGAAAACGGGCACCAGGAAGTGGGATTCGAAGCCAAGTCTTGCGAACGCAGGGCCAAATACCAGATACGCCCTTCATGCGCGGTCCAGACAAAATGGATGCGCTCGGAATCACAGGCTTCCGCGGCCGCCTGCCAGGCGAGCGCTTCTTCCTCTCCCTTCACCAAGGGGGAAGAACCGCCGATCATTTCCGCCGGAAAATAAAAAGACTGTACGGCCGCGGCGGCGTTACCTTGAGCGTCGAGGCCTTCGGTAGGCAGAGCGCCGGAATTTTCGGAGAGGCTGAAACTCATTATCCCCCACCATGCATGTCTTTCAGGCTGTCCATGAAGCCCTGGTTCTGGATCATCAAGAGCCAGATCATGGTCAGCACCACGGCGCCGAAAAGACCCATCATGAACATCATGCCGGCCATCATGATCTTGCGCTGGCCGGTTTTTGCGGCGCCCTCACGCTCTTCGGCAATACTTTCGAACACTTCGGCCAGTTGGTCAACGGATTGGATGCTGCGTATCTGGTCCATTTCGGCACGTAAAAGAGGTGGCCTCGCCAGCGCCTTGGCGGAATCCACACCCGCCATCAAGCGTTCCAGGCAGTTTTGCCAATATTTGCGCACGGTGGGCTCGATGGAAGACTCTTTGATGATGCGAATGGCCTCGTCCAACGGCACCGCGCCGCGCAAGAGACGCGCCATCAACCGGCAGGCATCGTGCATGTTGGTGTCGCGCAGATACTCGCTGACCAAAGGAAGTTTGGCGATCATGCGCGAGGCGTAATGATCGGGATTATGACGGTTTTTCCAAAAGGACATTGCCAGCAAAGTCAGGCCCACCGAACCGCCGATGGTGACAATCATCAGGACATAATTGATGATGCTGACAATCTGCAGGGCGCTTTCGAACTTCGCCGCGGCAATTTTGTCAGTGGCGGATTTTCCGCCCGATTTTTTCAGATAAGGAATAAAAGTAAACTGCGCGCCCCAAATGGTGGAGATGATCGAGATGATGTCGAACGACAGCCAGCCCAGAGCCGCCATCACCAACTTCATCTGTTTGCCCTTGCTTTCCACATGCTGGATGGCCTGTACAACGACGCCCTTTAAATCGCCCGCGCGTTCGCCGGCGATGATGATGGCCATGGTCGCGGCATCCAGCAATTTCAGTTGTTTCAGGGCCTCGGAGAAAGAACCGCCCCCCTTCAACACCGAACGGGTAGGCAAAAAAGCCAGGCGTTTACGAGGATCGGTTTCCGCCTCGATGATATTCAGCAAGGCCGTGCCGGTGGACGCCGTGGAGGACTGAAAGCGCAACGCTTTCAACAGCTGAAGCTGCCAGGCTGAATTGCGCACATCCATCCATTCGAACACGGCGGCTTTGCGTTCAGTGATTTTGATGGGAAAACAGCCCTTGGCGCGCAAGACATGGCGCACATCGTTGGGGCTGGGAAGGAAGAAGTCTTCCTCGCGCACGGCAACACTGCCTCCCGGCAACTGCACGGCGTAACGTACGTTCCACAGTTTCATCGGCGCCCTGCCTTGGCGGCCAGTTCTTCCACCAGGAGCGAAGCGCCCATATGCGCGTCAATCACGCGACGCTTAATGAGGTCGCGGATCGACTGTTCGCGCGGCAAGAAGATGGTGCCTGGAATATCGACGATGGAGTTGGTGACATTGGAAACGATCATTTCCGTGATCGCGCGGCGGCTGGCCTGATCTTCGGGCGGGAACAAGGCTTCCAGCGCCAGAGTTCGGCCCAGGAAGCCGGTATGGTTACAAAGGTCGCAGCCTTTGCGGTCGGCCACGGCCAGAACTTCGTCGGTGGCCACGCCGATATCCTGGCAGCGCATTTCCTCGCCATACACTTCAAGCGCGGCCACCTTTTTATGGCAGGCCGGGCAAATGGTTTTTACCAGGCGCTGTGAAAGCGAACCAATCAGGGCATGGCCCAGAATGTAAAGACCGCTGGTTCGGTAGGCCGAAGACAGGAAGCCATCCATGCGATCCAGAACGTGCAGGGCGTCCACGGCATGGACCGTGGTGATGACCAAGTGGCCTGATTCCGTGGCGCGCAGCGCCGCTTCCACCGTGTCGCTGTCGCGCATTTCACCGACGATGATGATATCGGGATCGTGGCGCATCAGAGCGCGGATCATGTCGGCGATGGTGTTTTTGGAATAATCGGTGACCGAGGTCTGATCCACCAGCGGCATGTCATATTCCACCGGCGCTTCCACCGAATAGACAGCTTTGGCGGTGCGGTCGATTTCTTGAATGATGCCGTACAGCGTAGTCGATTTACCGGAACCGGTGGGGCCCGAGACCACGATCAATCCGCCGTCTTTCACATGGCCATGCACGGTGCGGCGGATGCGGTCGGAGACCGCCGGAGCGTTCGAGAACAACTCGTCGAACGAGCGCAGATTATCGCGGTCAAGAAGACGCATGGTCAGCTTTTCGCCCGAGGGCGCCACCGGCAAAGATGCACAGCGGATATCGATCATGCGGCCCTGCCATTCGAAGGACAGGCGGCCGTCTTGCGGATGCATGCGGTCGGCGGCGTCCATCTTAGCATCGGTTTTGATGCGCGTGACGATCGGCGCCATGACGCGATTAGGAATCAGATGCTTGTAAACAATGTCGCCGTCGACGCGGTAGCGCACCCAGCAGCGCACATCGTCGTCCTGCAGGGTCAGATGGATATCCGAGGTGCGGCTTTGCAGAGCTTCGGCTAGAATGTCGTGCACCGCCTGTTCAACCAGGGTGCCGTTATCAGGGTCACGCGACAGCGTGGCGAAGATGCGGATCAGGCGCTCGCTGGCCACTTCGGTTTGCTCGCGCATCAACCGCGCCAGTTCGGCGCGGTCCCAGGGTTCCATCTCAACTTTTTCCACCACGCAATTGCCGCGCTTCAGGGCGACAAGAACGCGCTCCAGCTCTTCTTCCTCGAAGCGATCACCCACGGCGATGCGCAGCACGCCGTCTTTCAGGTCAAGCAAGCAGATGCCCAGCGCCGTCTGGATCGAGGCCGGCACATACAGGCGCAAATTTTGCATGTTCAAATCGGCGCGCCGGACGGTTTTGCCGCGCACCGTGCTGGTTTTTTCCTCTTCTTGGCGGAAACCGTTGCGCTTTAATATTTCTTCGATCGAAAGATGTCGGCCACGCGTGCGGTGCACGATCTGTTCGGCCAGCGCCATGTCGTAATGCCGTTGTTGCAAGACGAAACGGACTTCCGGAGCCGAGTTGTCCGTTTTTTTAGGGGCAGTTGCCGGACTTTCTACAATATCGTCCATGGGGCAAAACCGGGCCGGTTTCCTGTAAAGCGTAAGCAGGCATCGGCTTCCAACGCCGCGCCGTTAGGGATCTCTTTGTTATGCGGGAGGCTTGGTCAAGAAAGGATTAACAGCTCGTTAAACCGCCCTACATACCCTTGACCGTCGCAGGAACAGAGGGCAAAGGTGTCGGTGTGGCCGGTATGACCGCCGGCAGATCCGGTTTCGAGCTGCCTATGGGCTGGGAGGCGGAAGGCGGAGCGCCGGTTTTATTATCCCCCGAGGTAAAATTAGGCGAACTGGATTCTTTTTTCTTCAGAATTGTGGGGGCCTGACGAAGATAAAGCTCTTTGCGGACACCGGAAATGTTGACTACCGCCCGCGCCGAATCCAACTGCATCAGCGAAACCGGGATGCCTTCTATCGAGATGGTTTCACCCAGACCCATCATATAGGTCTGATCGTCGGGCCCGCCCAGAATAGCCCGGCCACCCACCGTGCCAATCAGCGCAACGGTGGGAAGTTCCAGCTGTTGTTGTTGCTGCTGTTGTGGTTGTTCTCCCTCTCTTTGAGGTGCAGGCGCTTTGACAGCTTTGGAATTTATTGCTGGCAGACTTTGAGCAATCTGCTCAATGGGCGGGGGCGCCATCATCGCCGGCAAGATTACATGGGTTTCATCGCCTCTTTGAGGCAACAAGGCAGAATCGTTGCCTTTATTGGAGCCAACGTTTTTATCATCGCCTTTTTTACCTTCACCCGATGAGGCGATACCGCGAATGGGCACCACGACAAAGCCTAGGCTGCCGCTATGATGCACGATAAGGTCGGTGGCGATATTGCCGCGCTGCATGGGTTCCCACATCACCGTGATGGGGCAGGATTCTCCGGGCTTAAGCTGATCGCCCTGCTTGCAGCCCTGCGGACGCAGACGCAAACCTGCCTGGTCATGGGTGATGAGGTCGATGGCTTCTATTTTAAGCGGTTCGGTAGAATCATTTTCAATCAGCATGGTGCGCGCCACGCTTTCCTCACGCACCGCGACCGTGCCAAAATCAAGCGGCGTAGCAATCTTCTTGCTGACCGCCAGGCCTTCGGCTTTTTCGTCGGTCTTGCCCAGCGTGGAGCCGATGATCTCGGCACGGGCAATGCGTCCTTGTCCCGAATGATTCAAAAGCAGCTCTACCGACCAGGGGCCCGGACTGGAAGGCACGATTTCCATCACGATCGAGCAGCGATCCTGGTTGGGCAATGTGCGAATGGTATGGCAATCGTCGCTCAGCACCTTGCTGCGCACGTTGCCGTCGGCATTCACCATCAGCCCTTTCAGCGCCACCGGCGCACGAAAGCCGTTGTAGAAGAAAACCGTAACGCGCCGTGCCACGTTCACTAGGGTTTCGCCGGCATCCAGCTGTGGCGGATCGGCCACCACGGTGTTGGCAAGAGACATTTTACTATCCCCCTTGCCCCCGCCCCCCGAAGAGGCCGGATCAAGAAAGGCGGCGTTACGCGATTGAGCCGCCGCGGGCACGGAATAAAGCGCCGCAAGCAGAAGAACCGGCGCAAGGGCGAAAACGGCAGGGCGGATCATGGCGTGCGGATCGGCGGATAATCCGGTTTGATGTTTTCAGGAAGGGCGGAAGCCGAAGGCATGGGCGGGGGTGGGCTGGAAAAGCGGTGCACGGCGGTGGCAAATTCATCCTGCAAGGGGCTATGCCGCTTGGGCAGTTTGACGTCTTCATCCCGCGCCATCATCGGCGCGCGCGGCTTGGGAAGTACGGCCACGGCCGTACCTTGATTGACGCGTTCGACCGAGCGCGTGGCGGGTAATTCGCGGTCGCTGAAGAACACCACCGAAGGTTTCACCAAGATCACCGTTTCGGAATTACTGAGAATGTTGGAAGAGAACAGAGGCACCGTGCTGCCCGGCCCACCCAGAGGAGACGGCAAGCCGTCGCGCGAGCGCGTGTCGGTCGAGGTCTGCAGGCCCGCCAGCACCAGGTTGTCGCCCGGACGAACGCGCAAGACGGTGTTGACGGTACGGTCATTGGTGATCGGCAGTTGCAGGACGGTGCCGCCAGCATTGACCTCATTGATTTTTACAAGATCGCTGGTCTTGATTTCAAGGCTGGCGAAGACCACGCCGCTTTCATAGCTGCCGGTAACGGTGATCGCCAAACCCAGCTTCAAATCCTGCGTGGAAACGGTGTTGTTGCTGACGCCCGCCGTGCCGCTGGTAGTTCCCGACACCGAGCCGGCCACCAGCGTGCCGACCTGCGAGACGAATTTCTGCGTGCCGCCGGTTTCGAACTTGGCGCCGGTGCCGGAAATGAAGGTCAGCTGCGGGCTGCTGATATTCTGCACCTTACCTTGCGTGGAAAGAAATTTTGCCACCACATTGGCGTCGACGATGCCGCTGAACACGGCACCCAGACTTACGCCGCTGCCCGCCGCGATGCTTTTCAGCGACGAGACTGAATTCATAAGAAGGCTTTGTTCCTGGTTGCCGATTTTGGCCGGGCTGAATTCGGACCAGTTGATACCCATTTGCTGACTATCATCCAGGGTGACCTGCCAAATATACAGTTGCATCACGATCAGCGGGCGGCCGTTGCGCAACTGCTCCAGATAACTTTGCACGCGTTCATGGCCTTCGGAATCGGCGGTATAGATCAGATTGCCGCCAACCTGGTCGATCTTTATCTTACCGTTCACCAGAGCCTGGATGGTATCGGCAATCGTATTCGTGGTGCTGGTACCGCCGGTGCCAACGGTCGATGGGGCGGCAGGCAGCTCGACCACAAAAGTATCCTCTTCCATAAGCTCAAGCGCGCCGTTGCGATAGGCGCAAAGCAGGCGCGCCGCACGGCAGATGCGGCCCACCACCGCCGGGAGCGCACCTTTCAGATTCATAAGAGTGACGGTACGATCCTGAAGCTCGGCCTTATCCCAAAGCACGGTGATGTCGGTATCGGCCAGCACCGCCTGCAACGCCACCGTGACCGGCACGTTGTTCAGGTTGGTATGGGCAACCTTGATTCCTTCAGGTAATTCCTCACCGGGCCGCAGGCGCGCGGTACGCAGAGCGCCACCCAGCTGCAGCGTGACCACCGGTGGATCTTCTTTGCCGCGCACGGTCTCAACCGGCTCGGGCACCTTGTTGACTTTTGCGGTGCGCTCGGGCGTAAGCTGCGGCGATTCAATATCGGAACCGGTGAAGGTGCAGGCGCTTAATAAGGAGAAGAAAAGGAGGCCACTAAACAGCGTCCGGGCAAGACGGCGGCTTTGCGATTTCAACCCTGTCTTGGCTGTGGATAAAAACAAATTCATCGCGCAAACTCAAAGGCAGACGCGCCTCACCAAGGCAGGTGATTCGCAATCCTGTTACGGCAATGAATCATTAAGGAGAGTTAAGGTTGATAAAAACTTAACGACTCCCCGGCGCGGGTTGTTCCATGGAAATAGGCCCAAGCTGCAATTGTGGCTTTTTTAACACAAGCTCTGTTTTCCGGAAAAAGTTGGTTTAGAAGGGAACTATTGGCGCCTTGTTTCCTGCGAAAGAAAAATCCATGAGCGCAAAACCATATCCTCTGCCCCTCCTGGCGTTCGAACTGCCGAATGTCCACCGCCAGCTTGCCTGCTGGATGAAAAACGGCGGCGATATTCATTCTCTTGAATGGATCAAAATAGACGACAGTCTTTCGGTGGCGGATATCGGAAAAGTCCTTGGCCTGTCTTTGCCGAATACATCCATCGCCGTCATCAAGATAACGGGCGACATCGCGCCGCACATCCATGAAGAGATGAATTCGGGAGCGGGCGTGATTTTAGGCGAGGCGGACGGTTTCCCAGAGCCTGCCGCGGGAATTGACATTCTTCTTGACGATTTCTGGACAGAAGTTACAGCGGGCATCGATATTATTCTTTCTCCGCAAATACCGCATGGGTTCTACCACGCCGCGGGCAAATATCCGATCTACATTCTGTTTCTGGACAGCTCCCCCGTTGACGATGTAAAGACCACCTATCTTCCTTGCAACTATGCGGAAAACAGCCGCAGGCCGCCCGTACAGCCTTTGCCTAGAAATCAAGCCCTAAATCTAGCGCGGGCGCGCTGTGGGTGAGCGCCCCGATGGAAATGATGTCAGCGCCGGCTTCGGCAAAACCGCGCACATTGGCCAGCGATACGCCGCCTGAAACTTCGATCACCGCCCTGCCCTGAATCAGGCTCACGGCCTTGCGCACGTCTTCCGAGGAAAAATTATCCAGCATGATGATGTCGGCGCCGGCTTTCAGCGCTTCGTCGATTTGTGAAAGCGCGTCGACCTCCACTTCAACCTTGCCCGTATAGCCCTTATGGGCGCGGGCGCGTTTCACGGCTTCGGCAATCGATCCCGCCTCGATGAGGTGATTGTCCTTGATCAGCACCACTTCATCCAGCGTGAAGCGGTGATTTTTTCCGCCGCCCATGCGCACGGCATATTTTTGCAGGTGGCGCAGGCCGGGAAGGGTTTTACGCGTGCAGGAAATGGTGGCCTTGGTGCCTTTTACCTCGTCGACAAAGCGGCGGGTTAGCGTGGCGATGCCGGAAAGATGCGTCATAAAATTAAGCGCCACGCGCTCACCCTTCAGAATACTGGCGGTGGCGCCGGAAATCCGCGCCATCACTTCGCCGGGGGTGACTATGTCCCCATCTTTCTTTTTCGCCATGAAAACCAGCGAGGCATCGGTAATCTGAAAAGCCAGCCGTGCGCAAGCCAACCCGCACACCACGCCTTTCTGGCGGGCGGCAAGGCAGGCTTCATGCCGCGAGGCAGGCGAGATGATGCTGTCGGTGGTGATGTCACCGCCCTTGCCCCAATCTTCGGCCAGCGCCGCGCGCACCAGGGGCTCAAGTTCACTGTCCGTAGGGGGTTGCCTCATGCCGCGTTCTCCACCGGCCAGGCGGCATCAAGATAAGAGGCCGCGTTTTTACGGAACGACGAAAAAGTAAGCCGGGTGTGTTTGGCGATGGATGATGTTTTCGGATAATCCAGGCGGAAATGCGCGCCGCGGCTTTCAAGGCGCATCAGCGCGCAGGTAGTGATCATCCCCGCCACCAGCAGTTGTGAGGAAAGCCGCGTATGCGGTGAGAGCGTTGAGGCTATTTCGGCAAAACGTTTCAGGGCTTCGGTCATTCCTTCCTTTTCACGCACCAAACCCAGGCGGTCATACATGAGGCGGCGCAATTCCACGCGCAATTCTTTTTCGTTTTCAACGTCAGGGTTGGGAATGTCGGGCATCTGGCGCAAGGACGGAGGGCCGGTAAAAACCTTCCCCGCCAGATCTTCGGCGATGTTTTGCGAATAAACCAGGGCCTCAAGCAGCGAATTGCTGGCCAAACGGTTGGCCCCGTGAATAAAGGCACAAGCTGCCTCGCCGCACACCCAAAGACCCTTCAGCGTGGAGCGGCCTTTTTCATCCACCACCACGCCGCCCATGTGGTAATGCGCGGCGGGCGCCAGCGGCAGTGGCTGATGCGCCGGATCAATCCCCGCCTGCAGGCAGATTTCGCGGATCAGCGGAAATTTATCGGGGGCGCGGCTGGCAAAACATTCGCGCGCGTCCAGAACCGGGCGCAGACCTTCTTGCAATTGCCGCCAGATGGCGCGAGCAACGACATCGCGCGGGGCCAGCTCGGCCAACTCATGCTCTGATCGCATGAAGCGCTCGCCCTCGGAATTCACCAGGATGGCGCCATCACCGCGCAGCGCCTCGGTCAGCAGCGGCATGGGATCCTTGCCGATATCCAGCGCCGTGGGATGAAACTGCACGAATTCCAGATCGGCCATTTCCGCGCCCGCGCGCGCCGCCATGGCCAACCCGTCGCCGCAGGCCGCGCCGGGATTGGTGGTGCAGGCATAAATCTGGCCGATGCCGCCGGTGGCCAGCACCACGGCCTCGGCGGAAAGTACGGCGCGTCTTACGCCATTCACCAGCACGATGCCGGTGACGGCGCCGTTTTCGACGCGCAGATCCTGCGCGAACCAGCCGGTAAGAATATGGATGGAAGGCGTTTTCTGCGCGAGGCGGATCAGCGCCTGCATCACCGCCGCGCCGGTGCCGTCGCCGCCGGCGTGAACGATGCGATGCTTGCCATGCGCCGCCTCGCGTCCCAGCGCCAGCTGGCCGTGGCTATCTACATCAAATTCCACGCCCAGTTTTTGCAGCCAGGTGATTTGCCCAGGCGCTTTTTGCGCCAGGTGCAGCGCGCGCTTTGGATCGACGAGGCCCGCGCCCGCTTTTACCGTGTCTTCGGCGTGAAATTCCGGGCGGTCCTCCGGGCCAATGGCGGAGGCGATGCCACCCTGCGCCCAGGCCGTGGCGCTACCCTCGCCCAGCGGCGCGCCGGCCAGCACGGTGACTTTGGCCGGCGCTAGCCGCAGCGCCGTGGACAACCCCGCGATTCCCGCCCCGATGATGACAATTCCGCCTTGGCTCATAAGCACGATTTTAAAGGAAACCTCATGCGCGTGAAACACATAAATAGGGGCGCCGCCTTGCTTTCTATTTGACTTAAGTGTATATTTCTTATATATACAAATCATGAGCCTCTTGGATGACGCCACCGGCTTTGATTGGGACGAGGGCAATAGCCAAAAAAGCACCGGCAAGCATGGCGTCAGCCAGGCGGAAGCCGAGCAAGCATTTATGAATGAACCCTTGCTTCTTCTTGAAGATGTTCGGCATAGCGGGCAAGAATTACGCTTTCACGCCCTGGGACGCACGGATGAAGAACGGCTTTTGCATATAACCTTTACCTTGCGAAGTGGCGGCACTCTTATTCGCGTCATTTCGGCGCGTGATATGAATAGAAAGGAGCGGGAAACCCTATGGCAAAGAAATTAAAAAAAATTCCACGTTTCGCCTCTGAGGCGGCGGAAAGAAAATTCTGGGAAACGCATGATTCCACTCTTTATGTGGATTGGAGCAAAGCCCGGCGTGTTCGCTTCACAAAATTAAAGCCCTCGACAACAGCCATATCTATTCGGCTACCCACCGATTTGCTGGAGCAAATAAAAAACTCGGCGAACCGGAAAGATGTTCCCTACCAATCGCTTATTAAAATGTGGCTGGCGGAAAAAATGGGGCAAATACGCACTGGCCGTTAAAAATCAGGCCCGCCGCTTTGCCGCGCGCAGCTTGTCCAGATGGCCCAGATATTTGCCGATTTCTTCTTCATATCCGCGCGGCGTGGGGTGATAGAAGGTTTGGCGCGGCATTTTATCGGGGAAATAGGAAAGGCCGGAAAAAGCTTCCTCGGTGTCGTGGTCGTAAACATAGCCTTCGCTGTAGCCCAATTCTTCCATCAGCTTGGTCGGCGCGTTCACGGCATGCATGGGCGGCATGAGCGAGCCGGTTTCCCGCGCCGCGCGCCGCGCCGCGCCAAATGCTGTATAGGCCGCGTTTGATTTCGGCGCGCGGGCCAGATCAATCACCGCCTGGGCCAAGGCCAACTCGCCCTCGGGCGAGCCCAAACGCTCATAAGCCTGCCAGGCGGCCAGCGTGCGCACCAGAATGTCGGGCTCGGCCAGGCCCACATCTTCGCTGGCGAAGCGCAGCAGGCGGCGGGCGATGTAGTGCGGGTCTTCGCCGCCTTCGATCATGCGCGCATACCAGTAAAGCGCGGCGTCGACGTCGCTGCCGCGCAAGGCCTTATGCAGCGCGCTGATCAGGTTGTAATGCGATTCCTGCGCTTTATCGTAAAGCGGGGCGCGTTTCTGAACGCGTTTGACAAGGCTGGCCGCATCAAGTTCGGCGGAGGGCGGCGAGGCGAACAAATCTTCGCACATGGTGAAAAGATAACGCCCGTCGCCATCGGCCAGGTTTTTAATCATCTCGCGCGCGTCGGGTTGCAAGGGCAGAGGCTTATTCAGTGCTTTTTCCGCGCGCTGCAGAAGAATATCCAGCGCCGCGTCGTCCAGCCGGTTCAGCACCAGAACCTGGCAACGCGACAGCAACGCGCCGTTAATCTCGAACGACGGGTTTTCGGTGGTGGCCCCCACCAGGATCACGATGCCCTGCTCCACATAGGGCAAAAACGCATCCTGCTGGGCGCGGTTGAAACGGTGAATTTCATCGACGAACAACAGCGTGCCCTGCCCCATGGCGTGGCGCTTTTCGGCGGCTTCAAACACGCGGCGTAGCTCGGCCACGCCCGAGGCCACGGCGGAAACCGGCTCGAATGTCAAGCCCACGGCCTCGCCCAACAAACGTGCAAGAGTCGTTTTGCCGACGCCCGGCGGGCCCCAAAGGATGATGGAGGCCAAACGCCCCGCCTTGACCATGCGCGCGATCGGCGCATCGTCTTTCAGCAAATGATCCTGCCCGACGATTTCGGAAAGCGTTTTAGGGCGCAGCCGGTCGGCCAGCGGGCGAGGGGCGGAGGCGGAAAAAAGCGTGCTCACGGACTCACCATTAACGTCAGCACTGTACCCCCGCGCGACAGAGTGATGCGCCAGCCCTTGTCGCTGGGCGCCAGGGCTCCTTCTAGCTGCTCAACATTATGAATTTCGCGGCCGTTGACACCCAGTATTTTGTCACCACGCGTCACGCCCAGCATGGCGGCGTTGCTGGGCTGGTCAACCTTCAGCACGATCACGCCTTCGGCGGTATCTTCAATTCCCAGCTCCTGCGCCAGCGCCGGCGAAAGATTAGCCACATGCACGCCCGCCAAAGGCTGGCGGCCCTGCAGTAACCGCTCGCGCCGCGGCGGGTTTTCGGGCGGCGCGGCAAGGGTGAGCGGAACGTTCAGCACCTGGCCCTTGCGATAGACCTGCAGATCCAGCTTGCTGCCGATAGAGGTGGTAGCCAGACGGAAACTGAAGGCGTCGGCGTCTTCAATTTCGCGGCCGTTCACGGCGCGAATGACATCGCCCACGCGCACGCCGGCTTCTTTCGCCGGCGAGGCGGGATGCAGATTTTTCACGATCACGCCGCCCGGCCGGTCGATGCCCACCGAGCCCGCCAGATCAGCGGTGAGCGTCTGGCCGTAAATGCCGGTCCAGCCGCGCACGATTTTGCCCTCTTTGCCCACCGAGGCCAGCACCGCGCGCACCAAATTGGAAGGAATGGCAAAACCGATGCCGACCGAGCCGCCATCGCGTGAATAAATCGCCGAAGGAATGCCGATTAGCCGCCCATCGGCCGACACCAGTGCCCCACCCGAATTGCCGGGATTGATGGAAGCATCGGTCTGGATGAAGTAATTCACATCGCCCGAATGCACCGCCGCCGAGCGCGCCACGGCCGAGACAATGCCCATGGTCACCGTCTGGCCCACGGCGAACGGATCGCCGATGGCCAGCACCAGATCGCCCACTTGCGCTTCGTCAGAATCCATCAGCGGCAGGGTGGGGAAAGTTTCGCCCTTGGTGCGCAGGCGCAGAATGGCCAGATCGGTGCTTGGATCGGTGGAAACGACATCGGCCTCGTATTCGCGCCGGTCGGAAAGCGCCACGCGCACCTGCTGGGCATCTTCGATCACGTGGTTGTTGGTGACCACCAGGCCTTCAGGCGCAACGATTACCCCCGAGCCCAGCGAGTTTTGAATCCGCTCGCGCGTGAGCCCACCCGGCAGGCGGTTACCGAAAAACTGGCGGAACAAAGGATCGTTCAGGAAAGGCGAATTCGCCGCGCGCACCAGCGTGCGGGTATAAATATTGACCACCGCCGGGGCGACCTTCTTGACGATGGGCGCGAAGCTGAGGGCGATTTCGGCGCGCGAGCGCGGCACCTCCTGCGCCTGAACGGGCAGGGCAAAAACCAGGCAGAGCAAAAGAAGGAGGGTGTGTTTCATGGGGGCAAGAAGGCACGAAAAATATGGCAAGAATGGAGCAGGCTGGTTAGTCGGATTTGCCAAGCCGCCAGAAATCCCAGAAATCCCACAGAATCAGGGATACGAGAAAAAGAAAAAGCGTCATCCGGAAGACCAGGATATTCCCGACCAGCCGCACAAAGATAACGTCCACCATCGCGATGAGAAGCCCGCACACTAGCATGGCCAGAAAAGTGGCAACATGTGAAATGATCAGGTTGACCGGATTTTTCCGGATCGAGAACTGGTAGCTGAACTGGAAGTTGGCGAACAGCGGCGCCACGATAATCAGGCCGACAAACAATAAAAGCGTGTTCAGGGTTTGGAGATTGGTAACGCTGGAAAATTCACGCTGGATGACCGGATATAAAATAAGAAGAAGTAGGACGAGAAGGGCGTTTTTTATAAAGGCCCATTTCATATCGCTGATTTTCATAAGCGCCTGCTGGAAGGAATTTTTAACGTATTAAGCCACTACCCGTGGGCGCCTGGTTCGGCACTTGTTTGGCCGGGCTAACCACGCCGCACTGGTGCAGGCATTCGCGCAGGGAGTTGTCGCAGGCGCCATCGAGGCCGATGGTGGAGGTTCTTTCGCCGTAATTCTCAAGCCGCGGGCCGGAAGAATCCATGCAGATGGTGTGGTCACGATTGCAGGAATCCTGGCAGTTTTCGCGAACCGTGAAGGCATCGTCGCGCGAGGAATCGGCAGCCTTGCTTTGCAGGAACGCGGTGGCGGAAAGCATGGTGAACAGGGCAATCGCCAAAATTGGCCAACCCGCCCTTTTTGCCCAGGGTGATCAGTTTTTCCACGACCGGGCGAAGCTCTTTCGCCTTGGGCAGGGTGGTGGTGATCTGCTCGTGCTTCAGCAGCGCCACGGCCATGTTCTTGAACATGGCTTTGCGGTGGCTGGAGGTAACACCGAGTTTTCTGCCTGCAATTCCGTGACGCATTTTTTTAAAACCCAGTTGCGAGGTTGCGAGGTTGCGTGGTTTCGAGGTGAATTTTTTAACCCCGCAACCACGCAACCCCGCAACTCCGCAACCTAGAACGGTTCCTCCATCTTTTTCAAAAGCTCATCGATGTTTTCCGGCGGCCAGCCCGGCACTTCCATGCCCAGCGTCAGGCCCATTTGCGCCAGAACTTCCTTGATTTCGTTCAGGCTCTTGCGGCCGAAATTGGGCGTGCGCAGCATTTCGGCTTCGGTTTTCTGCACCAGATCGCCGATATAGATGATGTTGTCGTTCTTCAGGCAGTTGGCCGAACGCACCGAAAGCTCAAGCTCATCGACGCGGCGCAGCAGATTCTTGTTGAAGGGGAACTCATCGCGCGGGGCTTCGATGGCATGCGCCTTGGGCTCTTCGAAGTTGATGAACAGCTGCAACTGGTCCTGCAGGATGCGCGCGGCGATGGCCACGGAATCCTCGGGCGACAGCGTGCCGTTGGTTTCAACCTGCAAGGAGAGCTTGTCGTAGTCGGTGACCTGGCCGACGCGGCTGTTTTCCACGCGATAAGAAACCTTGCGCACCGGCGAATACAACGCATCGATGGGGATCAGGCCGATCGGGCTGTCTTCCTTGCGGTTCTGCGAGGCAGGCACATAACCCTTGCCGGTTTCCACGGTGAATTCCATGGACAGGCGCGCGCCGGCATCCAGCGTGCACAGTACCAGCTCGGGGTTGAGGATTTCAATGTCGGCGCCGGTTTGAATCTGCTTGGCGCGCACTTCGCCGGGGCCTTCGGCCTGCAGGCGCATTTTGCGCGGGCCTTCGTTATGCATGCGCAGGGCCAGCGACTTCACGTTCAGAACGATGTCAGTCACGTCTTCGCGCACGCCAGGGATGCTTGAGAATTCATGCAGCACGCCATCAATCTGCAGCGCGGTGACGGCCGCGCCTTGCAGCGAGGACAGCAGCACGCGGCGCAGGGCGTTGCCCAGCGTGGTGCCAAAGCCGCGTTCCAGCGGTTCGGCCACCAGGGTGGCGAAGCGCGCGGGATCGCCGCCGGCGTTGATCTGCTTGTTGGCTTGAATTAGCTGCTTCCAGTTCTTTTGCAACATCAGCGACATGGGGTCTTTCCTCTGGCTTCGGTTTCTAAAAAAGTTACACGCGGCGGCGCTTGGGCGGGCGGGCGCCGTTATGCGGAATGGGTGTCACGTCGCGGATCGCGGTGATGATGAAGCCTACGGCCTGCAGGGCACGCAGCGCGGACTCACGCCCGGCGCCGGGACCTTTTACTTCCACTTCCAGCGTGCGCATGCCGTGTTCCATGGCCTTGCGGCCGACATCTTCGGCGGCAACCTGCGCGGCATAGGGCGTGGAGCGGCGCGAGCCCTTGAAGCCCATGGTGCCCGACGACGACCAGGCGATGGCGTTGCCGGCGGCGTCGGAAATAGTGATCAGGGTGTTGTTGAACGTGGCATTCACATGCGCCACGCCGGTGACGATGTTCTTGCGCTCTTTCTTCTTGCGCACCTTGGCTTCGCCCTTGGCCGGAGCGGCCTGCGCACCCTTGGCGTCTTCTTTTTCTTTCTTTGCTTTCGGTTCAGCCATGCTTGTCTCTCAAATCCTTATTTCTTCACGGCAATTTTCTTGCCAGCGATGGGCCGCGCCGGCCCCTTGCGAGTGCGGGCGTTGGTATGCGTGCGCTGGCCGCGCACCGGCAGTCCCTTGCGGTGACGCAAGCCGCGATAGCAGCCCAGATCCATCAGGCGCTTGATGTTCATGGCGACGTCGCGGCGCAGATCGCCTTCGACCTTGTAGTTCTGGTCGATGAATTCGCGAATCTTCAGCACTTCGCCTTCGGTGAGCTGGTTCACGCGCTTGGCGTCGGAAATTTTCAGGGAGTTACAAATATCGCGCGCGCGCTTGGGGCCCACGCCGTAGATGTAACGAAGAGCAATCCACACCGGCTTGCCTGTTGGAATATTGACCCCCGCAATACGCGCCACGCCTGCTCTCCTTCAACTTCGCCCCGCCACAAAACAGAAAAACCGTCTGTCGCGCGCGGCTTTTCGCAGCGTGCTGACGGTTCATTTTTGTTCTGGCGGAACCCCGATCCTCGTGCTTTTCGCAGAGGCTCTTTCCGGGGGGCAAAATACCGATTGCCCCCCCTTGAGTCAAGCGCTTATCCCCGGCTTTAGGGCTTGTTTTGGAAGGGCTTTTGGCGGTCTGGAGCTGTTTTCAGGGATGCGCAGCCTTATAGGCTTCGAATTTCGTGTCAAGCGCCTTGAGTTCAGTGCGAAGCGCCTCCAGTGCCTTTTTATAGCCGTCATTCTCGGCTTTCAGTTCCTGCACGGCCTTCACCAGCGGCACGGCCAGCGTGGCGTAAGAGAGCGTTTTCACATCATCAATTTTTTCCTCTTCCCCGCCCGCAAGATGAACGGTGCCGGGGCCCCCTGTGCGGACAATGCTGGGATAAATTTTCTCTGCTTCCTGGGCAATGAAACCAATCTGCTCACCGTCAACCGCATTACGCTTCACATCGCGCCAGTGGAAACGGACCGGGCGCAATTTCAGGATGCTGGCCAGACCGCTGCCGGGCGCAAGATCCTGAATCGCGGTTTTAAGGCGCGCATCCGAGGTGTTCGTCCACGCATGATCGCCGCCACAAGAACCAATGCCCCCGGCACAATAGAATCCCCACGAACTGGCATCAGTTCCGGTGTATTCGGCAAGCGCGCCATAGCTTGTGCCGCCGCCCGAAGCCGTCGCCCTCAGCGCCAGGCTATCAGAGCCACTATTCGATACCTTGATGGCATAGCCGCTGGAATTCTGGACATCCAGCTTCCCAGCCGGATACGCCGTGCCGATACCGACGTTGCCGCTGTTGATGAAGGAGGCGCCGTTGGCCCTAAATATAGTTTTCAGTGTACCGCTATAATACTGCTGATACTCTGGCCCGTCTGCATTGCTCGAATAGAACAAGTGTCCTGCCCCGCCAGTTTCATCCCTGATCGTCATCACGTATGCTGGAGATGATGGCCTGATGCTCAAGAGCTCCGTTGGCGTCGCCGTGCCGATGCCGACATTACCTAGAAAATAGGCGCCACCCCCGGCCGCGATCGATCCAGCCGTCGTAATGGATCTTCCGGTACCATCGATGTCCCGCACGCGCAACGCTGAAATCACAGAATCAGGGTAAGTATTGGTGTCCACGCCGCCATACACTTCGATAACGGGGCGGTAGTTTCCATCCGTCACCTGCGCGGCCAAGGCACCGTAATTCGACTGCCCGGCGCCAGAGTTGGCAAGGAATACGCTCAGGCTCCGATCGATGGTGATGACATCGTCGGCTGAATTATAGGTAATCGGCGTGCAGGCGGTCTGATTGATGCCGTCCCAGCCCACGACCGCGTGGTGGGCGTCATTGGCGACGCAATTGGCAGGCGGAAAAAACACCGCATCAGCGCGCGCCGGTTCTGAGGCGAGAAGAACAGCGATCGCCAGGGCAAAAGGTACGATGGAAACTTTTCTCAAGAACATCAGGCCATCCCCACTTCTAGCGTTTCGGGCAGTTGAATGATCAGTTCCGTGCCTTTGTGCATTTCCGAACGCAATTGGGCGCGGCCGCCCAGGCGCAGGACTTCCTGATGCACCGCCGACATGCCCGCGCCGCGGCCCGAGAACATGGTGGCTTCGTCGCGCGTGGAAATATCGTGCGTTAGCAGGCTTTGAATCACGCCGGCATCATCCTCAAACCGCCACTGGCCTTCCGGATCGGCTTCCAGTAGTTTCTGGCGAACGCGATTGGGATCAATACCCGCGCCGTCATCGGCAATAACAATTTCGATCCATTTTTCGCCGCGGCTGTCGGCCGTGCGGCACACCTTCACGCTGATCTGGCCCTGGGCATCCTTGCCTTTGGCCATGCGGGTAATAGGGGCTTCGATGCCGTGATCAAGAATATTGTGCATGACATGCGTCAGGGCCAAGAGCAGATGCTGCAGCGGTCGCGAGGGCACGCGCACCGCCTCCCCGCTGAAGACAATGGGCTTCACGCGCTTCTCCAGCTTTTCGGCCAGCGGCAGCATCTGCCGGTCCAGCGTTTTCAGAAGCGTAAACAGAGGCACTGACAGAATGGTGGTTTGATAGGCAAAATAAATATCGGGCGAAACGTGCTGCTGTTTCAAAAGCTTTCCGAACTGGTAGATCGACTCTTCGTCCACTTCGATCAAGCCCTGCGGGCGGTCTTCATCGGCACCCAGAATGTCGCGTAGCGCGTTCTGGATGCGGCCATATTCCAGCTGCACCTCGGCGCGCGCGGAGTCCAGCTGCTCACGCGCTTCATGGACCGGCAGGGTTTTGCCTTCGCGCAGTTTTTGCTCAAGCTTGTGCAGCGCCTGTCCCAGGTTTTCCATCTTAAAGTGCAGGGCCGCGCCTTTAATGGTATGCACGGCGCGGAAAAAATCGGCCTGGAACAAGGTTTCCTCGAAACGGCCCAGACGTGTGAGGATTTCCGACGTCTGGTTCATGGTCAGAACAAAGCTTTGCCGTTCGGCAAAGATGGCACAGATCATGGCCGCGAACTGCCGTTCGTGTTCGGCGCGTTTTTGCGCCTGTTTTTCTTCGGTGCGGTCGGTGGCAATCAATACGATGCTGGAAAGACGCTCTTCCTTGTCGCGCACCGGGCGGTATTCCAGCATCACGGTATGGCCGTCGCTGCGTTCCATATGATCGGGAAGAAAACGTGCGGCGTCTTCGAAGCCCATGGCGTGGTCCGGCATGTAAAGCACACAA
>JACQAB010000106.1 GCA_016195205.1 Pseudomonadota bacterium | reverse complement strand
TCGAACGCTGCTTCAACCGCCTCAAGCACTTCCGCCGCTTCGCCACCCGCTTCGACCGCAACGATGCCCATTACCTTGCTACCGTCACCCTCGCCTCTATCGCTCTCTGGCTCAGGGCGTTATATGTTGATTGAACCTAGCGCCTAAGGCCTTTTTTCCGCTTTTACTTTCGCCATTTCTGGCTATAGTGCCCGAGGATAAGGAGCACCCAGATGGCCTTATCCGCCCCCGACCAAAAATCCCCCTTCCGCGAGGCGCTGACGTTTGACGACGTGCTGCTGTTGCCGCGCGATTCCGCCATCTTGCCGGCCGATGTAAAAGTAACCTCGCGTCTCACCAAACGCATTGCCCTGGGTATTCCCCTGCTTTCCGCGGCCATGGATACGGTCAGCGAACACCGCATGGCCATTGCGCTGGCTCAAGGTGGCGGCATCGGGGTGATCCACCGCAACATGGCGCCGGAAGCCCAGGCCGAGGAAGTACGCCGCGTGAAGCGCTTTGAATCGGGCATGGTGGTGAATCCCATCACCATTCACCCGGAAGCCATGCTGGCCGATGCGCTGGCGATCATGGCGGCTGAGAAAATCTCGGGCATTCCGGTGGTGGAAAAGCCCTCGGGCAAATTAACCGGCATCCTCACCCATCGCGATGTGCGCTTTGCCTCGAATATGCGCCAGCCGGTGAAGGAACTGATGACCTCGGAAAACCTGGTCACCGTGCGCGAAGGCGTGGGCGAGGAAGAAGCCAAGCGGCTGCTTCACAAACATCGCATTGAAAAACTGCTGGTGGTCGACGGCAATTTTCGCTGCATCGGGCTGATTACGGTGAAGGATATTGAAAAATCACAAGCCCATCCCGATGCCTGCAAGGATGAAAAAGGCCGGCTGCGCGTCGCCGCCGCCACCGGCACGGGCGAAAAGGGTCTTATCCGGGCCAAAGCGCTGATCGAGGCGGGGGTGGATGTGGTGATCATCGACACCGCCCATGGCCACAGCAGCAAGGTGGTGGAGCAGGTACGCGCCGTGCGCAAGCTGGATAATCAAACGCAAATCATCGCGGGTAACATTGCCACTGGCGAAGCGGCCGAGGCGCTGATCGACGCCGGCGCGGACGCGGTGAAGGTGGGCATTGGCCCAGGCTCGATCTGCACCACGCGTATCGTGGCGGGGGTGGGCGTGCCGCAGCTGACGGCGATCCTTGACGTGGTGGCGGTGGCCCGCAAACGCGACATTCCGGTGATCGCCGATGGCGGCATCAAATATTCGGGCGATCTGGCCAAGGCCATCGCCGCGGGCGCCGATTGCGCCATGCTGGGCTCCATGTTCGCCGGCACCGACGAAGCCCCGGGCGAGGTGGTGCTGTATCAGGGCCGTTCCTACAAAACCTATCGCGGCATGGGATCCTTGGGCGCCATGGCGGGCGGCAGCGCCGACCGCTATTTCCAGGGCGGCTTGGAGGCGCAGAAGCTGGTGCCCGAGGGCGTAGAAGGCCGCGTGCCCTATAAGGGCCCAGTGGAGCAGGTTATCCATCAGCTGGTGGGGGGCTTGCGCGCGGCGATGGGCTATACCGGCAGCGATGATATTCCTTCATTCCAGAAACGCGCCGAATTCGTGCGCATCACCGGCGCGGGGCTGACCGAAAGCCACGTGCATGATATTCAAGTCACCGCCGAGGCGCCGAATTACCGCAGGGATTAGCTTAGTGATTGCTGGGTAGTAAACGTTTAAATCTTCCATGAAACCCGCCGCGCAACTGCAAACCTGCATCGAATTGTTAACGCTTTTGGCATCGGAAGCGCGGCCTTCCGACACGCTTTTAAGCGGTTATTTCCGTTCCCACCGCTTTATCGGCGCGAAGGACCGCAGCGCCATTGCCTCGCGGGTGTATGCCATGCTTCGCCACCATGCGCGGCTTTCGTGGTGGGTAAACTATTTAACAAATGGAAACGTCATGCCCGCGCAGGCGGGCATCCACGAAAAACCACAGGCTAAGACTTCTGGCCTATCGTGGACCCCCGCCTTCGCGGGGGTGACAAAGGGAGAGGTACGGACGCGGATGATTGTTTATTTAAGTCTTGTTGAAAACCTGGACGCCAAAAGCGTTGCCGCGCTATTCGAGGGTGAGAAATACGCCCCGCCGCTTCTGGACGAGGGCGAAAAAAAGCTGCTGGGCAGCCTCACGGGCCGCACGCTGCACCATCCCGACATGCCGCAAGCCGTGGCGCTGGAGTGCCCCGACTGGGCCTATGAAAAACTGCAGGGTGTTTTCGGCGCCAATCTGGAAAAAGAACTGCAGGCCATGTTGACCGAAGCGCCGCTGGACCTGCGCGTCAATCTGCTGAAGGCTACGCGGGATGAGGCCCGCGCGGCGCTGAAAAAAGCCGGGATTGAAGCCGCGTCCACGCCGATCTCTCCCCTTGGCTTGCGCGTAACGGGCCGTCCGGCGCTGGCTGCGACCGAGGTTTTCAAAAACGGCTGGGTGGAAATTCAAGACGAAGGCTCGCAAAGGGTAGCGGCGCTGGTTGAGGCCAAACCCGGCATGAGCGTGGTGGATTTCTGCGCCGGGGCGGGGGGCAAAACCTTAGGCCTGGCGGCCAGCATGCGGAACAAGGGCCGTGTGATTGCCTGTGACGTGCTGGGTGGCCGCCTGAAACGCGCGCGCTTACGCTTTCGCCGCGCCGGGGCGCATAACATCGAGGTGCGTGAGCTTACCAACGAGAACGACCAGTGGGTGAAGCACAATGCCGGCAAGCATGACCGCGTGCTGGTGGATGCGCCCTGTTCCGGCTTGGGCGTGTGGCGGCGTAATCCTGATGCACGGTGGAAAAACCTAGGGCCTCAGCTTTCTGAACTCACCGCGCTGCAGGCGCGCATTTTGCAAAGCGCGGCGCGGCTGGTGAAGCCGGGCGGCAGGCTAATTTATGCCACCTGCTCCTTGCTGCCCGAGGAGAATGAAAAGCAGATTGAGGCGTTTTTGGCGGCGCATCAGGATTTCAGACTTGTGTCGCTTAGTGAAATAACCATGCCATTAAAAGAACCTGTCATCCCCGCGAAGGCGGGGATCCAGCATCGCGCTTCGCGCGATGCCGCTTGCGAAGCAAGTGGCTGGATGCCAGCTTTCGCTGGCATGACGTATCTAAGGTTAACCCCCGCGCGCCACGGCACCGACGGGTTTTTCGCGGCGGTGATGGAAAGACGGATTTAAGCCGCCAGCGCATCCTCGGCGGAGCGGTAGTCCTTGTTCAGGGCCTGCGCCACCTGGGCGTGGGTAATGCGCCCCTTCATGACGTTCAGCCCCTTGCGGAAGCCGGGGTCTTCCAGCAGCGCCTTCAGCCCCTTGTCGGCCAGCGCGATGGCGTAAGGCAGCGTGGCGTTGTTCAGAGCGAAGGTGGAGGTCCGCGCTACCGCGCCGGGCATATTGGCCACGCAGTAATGCACCACGCCGTCCACCACATAGACCGGATCGGCATGAGTGGTGGCTTTGGACGTTTCAAAGCAGCCGCCCTGGTCGATGGAAACATCCACCAACACGCTGCCTTTGCGCATTTGTGAAACATGCTGACGCGTGACCAGACGCGGCGCCGCGGCGCCCGCCACCAGCACGGCGCCGATGACCAGATCAGCCTCCAGCACGTATTTTTCAATGGCATGATCGGTGGCGTAAATGGTGCGCACCTGCGGGCCGAACAGCGCGTCAATCTCGCGCAGCCGGTCGGGTGATTTTTCAATCACCGTCACCGAGGCTCCCACGCCCGCGGCCACGCGCGCGGCGTTTGATCCCACCACGCCGCCGCCCAGAATCACCACGTCGCCCGGGGGCACGCCCGGCACGCCGCCCAGCAGCACGCCGCGTCCGCCATGGCTTTTTTCAAGGTAATGCGCCCCGGCCTGGATCGACATGCGTCCGGCCACTTCCGACATCGGCGCCAGCAGCGGCAAGCGGCCGCGCGCGTCCTCCACCGTTTCATAGGCCACGGCGGTGGCGCCGGATTGCATGAGAAGCTCGGCCTGCTGCGGATCGGGGGCCAGGTGCAGGTAGGTGAAAAGGATTTGCCCTTCGCGCAGCATTTTGCATTCCTGGGGCTGCGGCTCTTTCACCTTCACGATCATCTGCGCGCGTGAGAAAACTTCCTTGGCGTCGGCGGCCATTTTGGCGCCGGCCTTCTGGTAATCTTCGTCCGATAGCTCGATGGAAGCGCCGGCATTCTTTTCCACCAGCACTTCATGGCCATGTTTGCACAACTCGCGCACCGAGGCGGGGGTCAGGCCGACGCGGTATTCGTGATTTTTGATTTCCTTGGGAAGGCCGATGAGCATGCTGGTTCTCCAATGACAATTATAAGATGTTGTAATTTTAAAGCTTCACGCCGGGGGCAGCAAGCTGCGACTTAGCATGTGCACGCATCGAGGGCTATTGTTTTTTCGGCATAAAACGCAGAAACAGCCTTATCAGATTCGGAATGAGCACCGGGCGCAGCAGCCTGCCGTCATAAGGGGCCATACGCCGGTCATTTTCGGACAGGCAAAGTTCAAGGAATTCCCGCACGTTAAAATCACCCGTAAAGCTTTCGCCGCCCGCGGCGACGAAGTTGTCGGAAGCTCCCGCATCGCCCACCACGCCCAAGCGCCCCACGGCGTTCACGGCCAGCGCGGCCAGGCAGCGCAGGCGGAACCATACCCGCCCCGGCAGTGATTTATGCGCGGCGGTCCAAGCCACCCAGTTGACGAAGAAAAGGATGTGGCGGCCTTCCTCGCGCACCACGGGTTCGAACACTTCCATCAGTTCTTTGGGGAAGAAGCCCGAGCGGCGCGCCAGCTCGAACAAACCAAACGCAAAGAAGCTGTCGAAGCATTCGCCATAGCCGGTACGCAGGAACGACCATTCGGCGTCTTTTTCGGCGTGGCAAGGAGGCTCTTCCTTCAACGCGATGCCGTAGGAGCGCACCATATGTTCCAGCACGTTTTTATGTCGTGCTTCCTCGAAGGCGTTCAGCGACACGGCTTCTTTCAGCAGTGGGTCCTCAATCGTGTCGGCTAGGCGCTGCACCCGGGCCGAGGCGAAACCCTCGGTCTGCATGGCCACATCCCAGAAAGGCAGCCCGGTGAGGCGCTTCAGGGCATCGGGGTCCAGCTGCGGCCAGGCGATGACCACCGGTTTATAGGGGTCGAAGGTGTCGAGCAGCATGCGGCAGAAGGCGTGCTTATGCTCGTCCGAACCGGGACGGAGAGAAGGCGCACGGTCACCCGCGAATAAGGCTTGGCTGATATGGGTCATGAAGGGGTGGATTCAAGCAGATAAAATGGTAAAATCAAGAGATAAGGTTCGAAGGTGCGGAGGTTCGAGGGTGCGAAGTTAACCCCGAACCTCCGAACCTTTCGAACCTCAGAACCCAGTCATGACAACCAGACTTTCCATCTTCAGCAGCCCTCTCCTTCTTGGTTTTGACCAACTCGAGAGGGTATGCGAGCGCGTGGCCAAAGGCGCGGAAGGCTATCCGCCTTATAACATCGAGCAAACCGGCGAGGCATCGTTGCGCATCACGCTGGCGGTAGCGGGGTTTTGTCCGGCCGATCTTTCCGTGCAGATGGAAGACAACCAGCTGGTGATCCTGGGAAAGCAAAAGGAAGAAAACGACCGCGTTTTCATCCATCGCGGCATCGCCGCCCGGCAGTTCCAGCGCCGCTTCGTGCTGGCCGAGGGCATTGAGGTGATCCGCGCCCGGCTGGATAACGGGCTGTTGAGCATCGATCTGTCGCGGCCGGTGATTCCGCCGAAGGTAAAAACGATTCCCATTGATCAGGACGGCGGCAGTCCCGGCGGCGCGATCCATGTGGGCAAGAAGGAATGAGGCGAAGAAGTGGCCGGTATTCCTTTGTTTTTTACACGCGGCAAAGCCGCAACGCTTCCCGGCTTTTTAACTTAACCACGCAAACTGGCACAGCGCTTGCGTTAAGCATGTCTTAAACGTGCTTAAGCCGCATTAACAATTCTTTATCCCTGTTAGCTTATGATGGGCTTAGTTCCAACTTTATCAAGGATTTTTGGGCAATGAGCGGCAGGCTTCCTTTTGACAAGGGCTCTAAAGCAGCCGGCGGACGCGGTGACTTCACCAGCTTCGGCCTGGAGGATCTAGCCTATGTAAAATCGGTGAATGTCGAGGGCCAGAAGCTGCACGCCGTTCACGCCGCCGATGGAACGCCCCTGACGATTATCACCAACCGCGAACTCGCTTTTGCCACCGTGCGGCAATACGAGATGGAACCACTGAGCGTTCACTGAATTAAAATCACTCAGCGAAGCCCTCAGGCGTTTAGCGCGGCAGCTATTTTTCTTACGCCTGCTTTAACTACAGATCGATCAGTGCTGAACATAAATTTTTTATCGACACCTTCCGGTGTTTTTCCAAGCGCAACCCTGGCATTATCAAAAGCCCGCATAACGTAAAAGAAATCGCCCTCAACATTTCGGTTTGAGAACTCTACCAGCTTATTTCCAAGCGCCAAGTCAGCAGAATGTTTGGCCACCTGCCTCGCATTTTGGCGTACTAGGGATACAAATCCATCAACGTCGATTCCTATTTGTTCAAAGCCGCTCCTATAGGTGGCGGGAAGGTCTGGTGTGCCAAATAAATCTTCAACGCTAACGCCAATATCGGGGATAACACGGGCTCATTTGGCAATATCTACCACTTCAAGCACGGCATAAAACACAGAGTCATTCGGACACCGCTTCATGCTGCTTTTTATATATGTAATTTTCTCAGATGCGGCGGGTGTCGCCTGTTCGATTGTAGTCATGGATGAATGCTCCGGTTAAATTTCTATGCAAAAAAAGAGTACCCTCTTTTTTTGAAAGCAAAAAGGCATTTTGATTTGAGAAACTGCCTAGCATCCCAGTTTTATGGTTAATTTGGTATTGGGAATTAAGGATTTAACGCTTTACCGGCCGCAATGCCAGGCCCAGGGCTTTTTCCCAGCTGAAACTCGCCGCCGGTTTGCCGTGGCCGTAAGTGAAATTTCTGTACGTTTCCGCAGGCGCCGCTGAAACCTGCGTGGCGGGGCCGCCCATGTGGCGGCATCCGGTATAGGAGAAGCCATAGCGGGCCGAGAACTCCGCCGCCTGGCGGTGGGTCAGGCGCATCCATTCCAGGGTCTGGTCGTTATTAATAACTAGAAGAATGAAGCCGCCGTCGCGGCCGAAGCGGCGGAATTCATCGCTGTAAAAGCGCTGGCCGTTCACCAGAATGTATTTCTTGGTCACATAGACCTGGTTCTCGGAATAAACGGTGTCGCCGCTGACCATGCAAACCCAATGTGGGCGGGGCGCGTCCAGCGCGGTTTGCACTTGTTTGTGGTTCCACAGGTCCGGGCCATAGGCGCCGATCCAGGCCAGGATCGCTCCCCCGATGAACAGCATCAAACCTTTGCGTTGTTTCCGGGTCATGCCGCGACATCCGTTTCTTTTTCGCAGGCCGACAGCAGGGCATAGATGGATTTGGCGTCATCCAGCTTGCGCAGCTTGTCGCAGAAGGAAAGGTTGCGGAACATGCGGCTGACCTTGGACAGCGCCTTCAGATGATCCGCGCCGGCGTCCTGCGGGGCCAGCAGCATGAACAGAAGGTCGACCGGCTTTTCGTCAATCGCCTCGAAATCAATCGGTTTGGCCAGGCGGGCAAAGAAGCCATAAACATGTGGAATGCCTTCCACCTTGCCGTGGGGAATGGCAATGCCGTGGCCCACGCCGGTGGTGCCCAGTTTTTCGCGCGCGAAAAGCACGTCAAAAATCACGTGTTCGGCCAGGCCGGTGATAGGTGCAGCCAGTTTGGCCAGCTCGTGCAACGCCTGTTTTTTCGTCTCCACGTTGAGCGCGGCGATAATGTGCTTTGAGGCGATCAAAGGCATGGAGGAAGGGGCGGCGGTTTTGGCCATGGCGTGTGCTTTGCTCATTTCTTTCCGGCGGAAGTGCTGGTGGGATCGACCCAGCCGATATTTCCGTCGGCGCGGCGATACACCATGTTAAGGCCGCCATGGGCGGCGTTGCGGAACATCAGCGCGGGCGCATCGGCCAGATCAAGGCGCATCACCGCCTCGGAAACCGTGAGGTTGTCGATGCCCGAAGGCATTTCGGCGACGATCAGCGGCGCGTGGGCCTGATCGGAATGCGGGGCGTCATCCTTTTCTTTTTTCGGATCAAGAATGTATTCGCCGGCGGGCAGGGCGGGGCTGCGCCGCGCCTCCTGATGATGCAGATCAATCAGCCGCTTTTTGTAGCGGCGCAGGCGGCCTGCCATGCGCGAGGCCGCTTCCTCGAACGCGGGATAAGGATCGTTAGCGGCGGAGTTGCTTTGCAGCAGAACGCCGCGCGCGGCATGCACCGAAATATCGGCGCGGAACAGATGCGCCTCGCGCGAAAAAATCACCGTGGCTTCCAGGGGACGGTCGAAGAACTTGCCGACGATTTCGGCCAAATGCTGCTGCACGTGGCCGCGCAGAGCCTCGCCCACATCGATCTGCTTGCCTTTAACCTGGACGTTCAAAGAGAGGCTGGCGGTCATGTGGCGTTGCGTGTTCTTGAGGTTGCAAGTCTAGCGAATTGGGCTAAAGCCCCAAAGAATCGCCTCTAATGGCCTTTGCCGGAGCGAGAAAAGGCTTTTTTTCAATAACTTAGTAATGTTGATGCGCTGCGGCATGGATCAAGGAACATGGAACCGGGACGCGAAGATGTCAAGCGGTCCGCAACGTTGAAATTAACGAAAAAGACGGCGCGGTCAGGTCCATCGGCGGCTCGAGCGGTGGGCCTTCCTCGGAACGGATCAGGCTGGGATGCGGCACATCGGGCCGGGGCAGGTTTTTCAGACGCGCGAGCTTCGCCATGCGTTGTTTAAAGTCGCTGAAATTGATTTGCGCGGCGGGCTTGTCGGGATGAAGCGGATCGAGCACCCACACCTTGTTCTTCGGCAGGTATTTCGCGGCGTCATGCGGAAAATCTTTTTCATCGGTGTCATAACTAAGATGGCGGGCATAGGCATAGGCCGTCCAGGCCGTGGTATCAACATAATAGGAAAGGCTGTTGGAATAGGTGTAAACGGCCACGTTGCATTTCTCCAGCTCTTCCTCGTTGCGCGGGTCAAGCAGTTTCCCTTTCTCGTCGCGGAATTCCACCGCCGGGGCATAGGGCGATTTCAAATGGCTTTCCAGCCAGCGCTGGAAGAAATAATCGCGCGATAAATCCGTGCTTTTAAGCGGCGAGATGTTGCCCGGCACCTCATAGGTTTCAGGATTGACGTAGCATAAATCACCGAAGCCCTTGGCCACGGTATGAATCAACAGGCGATACACTTGGGCGCTGACGAAAATCAGTCGGAAAATACGCATGTCCACCAGGTCATGGCACTGGCGCGGCACGGCTTCGGGTTTTTCAAGCTCACTAAGTCCGGCCGCGGTTCCTATCAGGCGTGTCGCCGCCCAATATCCGCCGAACAAGGTGCCGATCACGCCCAGCCGGAACGTTTCATAGGCAAGGCGCCGGCCGCTTAGCGTCGTTTCCCACAAGGTGTGCGCGCGCTGTATGGCCCGAGCCTGGGCATAGAACAAGGGAAGCAGCGGCTGTTTCAGCCACTGGAAAGGATCGCGCCCGCGGCGGATGTCGCGCACGCGTTTGCGGTGATCGGCGGCCATGGCCTCGATCCAACTCGCCTCGGGGAACTCAGTGATGATATTGGGCTCTTCTCCGGCCATGGAAGCGTCATAGCTGACATGCAGCGTAGGCAACGCGGCGCATTTTTTCACCAGCACCTCGCCCGTCCGGCGGAACAGGCGCACCATCCAGGCGCGCTTCACGTCGTTCCGGTTGAACATGTCGCCCGCCAGCGCCGCATAGCGCGGATCAAGATGGGTGATGACGTCGATCGTCATCTTGCCATGGCCGCAGGGCTGCGCCACATAGGCCATGGTTCCGGAAATGAAGGTGTATTCGTCCAGGCGGTAAAGCGTGGTTTCGCGCAACAGCACCCCGGGCAGGGCGTTGCACAGGGTTTTCATCCGGTCCATAACGCGGCCCAGGTTAAGCAGGGTAACGGTTTTTCCCCCGCGTTGCCGGGTTCGGGCATGGGTGTTGAACAAAGCGAGCAGCGGCGCCTTGCCCTTGTGCTTGATTTCCAGCCGCCCGTCGCGGGTTTCCTCGGCCGCGTGCTCATCGGGGTGGCGCGCGACGAAAGCGCCCGCCACGTGTTTTTCGCGGCTATGCACCGGACGCATCCAGCCGATGGGGCCTTCGATGAGAAGGTCTTTATAGGTGATCAGATGCGCGCCGGGACGGTTGCTGTTTTCCACCGCAGGAAAGTCATGCGGGTAAAGCGGTCCGAGAAAATCGACGATATGGTCGAGAAAATTGCGTGAAGGATGCATGAATAACGCTGCTGAAAATATCTGCTGCTTTGATGTAAAGGCTTAAAGCGCGGGCGGCGGGCAAGCAACAGGAAAAGCACAAGCCACGCCGCGTTAACCTTACGTAGCTTGTCAAAACAGGGTGGGGGAGGTAGAACAATCGCCTATTAAATTGAACAAAACCGACCCATACTTGAAAAAAGGATAAACCATGCCCGCTGCATTGAGCGCTGTCGCAAGCGACGCTCCCGGCCCTGTTGCAACAACCGTTGAATTTTTGGCCTGCGCCGAAAGGGAAGGCGTGGCCTTTATTGCCGGGCGTATTCGCCAGGCGCTGGCGGACAACGATGTCCTTCAGCATGTGCGCGGCGGTGAGGATGCCATAAGGAAATCGGCAAAAACTCTTTATGACCATCATATGAGGCATAGCTCTGAAGCGCGCATCCAACCAACCGATTCACGATGGAATATTTCGGCGCGGCTGAAAGCCAATCTGCAAACCTTCGGTGAATTCGGCTTCGATGCCCACACCTGGACGCAGATAACCATAGCCTATCCCTCTCATTTTTCCAGGCCAGTTGGTTATGCGCGCACATTATTCGAAGAGAACCTCGGTTTTTTTAAGGCTTACTACGGTGTGAAGCAAAGCGTTGTCGTAGAAGCTGCCCGGCTATGGCCAGAACCATTTTTTGGCGATGTATCGTGGGACAAGCCCATTCAAGGTAAACACCATGTTGTGCCTTCGCGTTTCGACCTTACCCTGGCCGTGCATGAAGTTTGCCATTCCGGAGCCGTAGACGCGAACGAAATCACACGACAGTATTGCCACTGGTTTCCGCAGACTACCCGGCAGTTTCTTTTGCGCCTGATCGCCGCCGAGGTGGGGATGGATTCAAGAACCATCCTGCAATCCTATCCGCGAAAGCTTGAAGCTCAATTGGTAAGGCATCTTTTGCACAAGGTGGACGAAACGTCCTGGCGCCACGCAGTTGGAAACTATTCTGAGATTACTAAAGATACGTGGAGACAAGCGAACGGGACTGTTATGGCCGCGGGGCACAAGGTCGCAGACAGTATCCGCAGTGAATATGGTCGCCAGAAAAGCGCGCTCGTGTTAGATTCCGCCCGCGAGGAACGGGTGAGGGTGCTTTATCATCTTATGCCGGGCTATTACGGCATCAGGCGGGCACAACGTATTCAACTGGTGTGGGGTTTGCACGCCATGGGGATCATCCGGCAAGACCCTGCTGCTTTATTGGCGCCCGCACAAACCTGATGCAAAAAAATTAAACGTGGATGCGCTTTTCGCGGCGGCGCTGGGCGGACGAGGGAATGTGCAGGGACTCGCGGTACTTGGCCACGGTGCGCCGCGCGATCTCCACGCCTTCGCGCTTCAGCAGCTTGACGATGGAATCATCCGACAAAATGGTGCCGGTGTTTTCGGCTTCGATCAGGCTTTTGATGCGGTAACGCACGCTTTCGGCCGAATGGTTGGAAAGCCCGGCGCAGCCCTGAATGGACACGCTGAAGAAGTATTTCAGCTCGAACAGCCCGCGCGGCGTGGTGATGTATTTGTTCGAGGTCACGCGGCTGACCGTGGATTCATGCATGCCGATGGCCAGGGCGATGTCACGCAACGTCATGGGCTTCAGAAACTCCACGCCGTACTGGAAGAACATTTCTTGCTGTTTCACGATCTCGGTAGCCACTTTTAATATAGTCGTGGCGCGCTGGTGCAGCGCTTTCAGCAGCCAGTTGGCCGATTGCAGCTTGTCGGTGACAAAATCGCGCTCGGTCTTGCGCACGATCTGGCCCTGCACCTGGCTTAAATACGGGTGGTTGATCAGCACGCGCGGCAGGGTTTCCTGGTTCAGTTCCAGAATCCATGAACCGCCCGCGCCTGGGCGCATCAGAACGTCGGGAATAACGGTGGGCGTCAGGCCATGATCGAAGGCCAAGCCGGGCTTGGGATTCAGGGCGCGGATTTCGGCGACCATCTCGGCAAAATCTTCGGCATCCACGCCGCACAGCTTCATCAGCTTGTCTTTCTCGCGCGCGGCGAGCAGGTCAAGATGGTTCAGCAGCATTTGCATGGCGGGGTCGAGGCGGCCCTTGTCGCGCAGCTGAAGACTTAAGCATTCTTTCAAATCGCGGGCGAAGATTCCGGCGGGGTCCAGCTTCTGCAGGCGTTCCAGAACACCTTCCACTTTGGCCGTGTCGCAGCCCAGCTGCTTGGCCACGCTGGCCATGTCGCCGTGGATGTAGCCTGACTCGTCCAGCTGATCCAAGAGCGTGAGGGCGATCAGGCGTTCGGGGATATCCTGAAAATCAAGCTGCAGCTGGCGCAGCAGGTGGTCGCGTAGGCTGATTTCTTCGGTCAGGGCGCCACTGCCCGCTTCATCGTCAAAGCCGCCGTCCCAGCCCGGGCCGCGCGATTGGGCGGAAAGATTCCAGCTGGAGGGGGCATAACCGTCGCCGGCGCCGGCGCGTTCTTCCCATTCCGAGTCTTTTTCCTGACTGCCATCGTCGCTTTCCGGCAGCGGCGATTCTTTTCCCGCGCCGTTTTCGGATTCCACTTTTTCCAGCAGCGGGTTTTTTTCCATCTCGGCTTCCAGATAGGTCGCCAGCTCCTGGTTCGACATCTGCAGCAGCTTGATGGCCTGCTGCAGTTGTGGCGTCATCACCAACTGTTGCATCATGCTGGTGCCGGTGCGCATTTCTAGACGAGGCGTGGAAGCGGTGGTCATCTCTGTAAACCCGTGAATGCAAACTCTGCACACCAGGTTAGAGACGAAACCTTTCTCCAAGGTAAACACGGCGAACATCTTCGTGGGCAATAATTGCCGAGGGATCGCCGTGCATCAGCACACGGCCTTCGTGAATAATCGCCGCGCGATCCACCAAATCAAGGGTTTCCCGCACGTTGTGATCTGTGATTAACACGCCTATACCACGACGTTTCAAATGCAAGATAAGTTCGCGGATATCGCCTAGGGCGATGGGATCGATCCCGGCCAGGGGTTCGTCCAATAAAATAAAAGAGGGGCGTGTCGCCAGCGCCCGGGCAATTTCTACCCGGCGCCGCTCGCCGCCGGAAAGCGCCAACGCCGGGGCGCGGCGCAGATGGCTGATGGAAAACTCGGCCAGCAGGCTATCCAGCACCGCCTCGATGCGTTCGGGGTCTTTCTCGCTTACTTCCAGAATGGCACGAAGATTATTTTCCACATTCATGCCGCGGAAGATGGACGCCTCCTGCGGCAGGTAGCCGATGCCCAGGCGCGCGCGACGATACATAGGCAGGCGGGTGATGTCATGCCCGTCCAGCGTAATGGTGCCGGTATCGGCGGCCACCAGGCCGGTAAGAATATAGAAGAAGGTGGTTTTGCCCGCGCCATTGGGGCCCAGAAGGCCCACCACCTCGCCGCGCTGCACATCGAGGCTGACGTCATGCAGCACGGGGCGGTTTTTGTAATGCTTGCCGATGTTAAGGGCCACCAGCCCACCTGCATCCGCGGTGGCGGTGGTATTATCGGAAGGAAAAGGATGCACGTTCATCGTTTGGCCGGGTTGAAAAGAGGAGCCGCCAGCGCGCCGCCGGGTTTGCCGTTATCGGCGCCACCCGGGCTGCCGGCGATCAGCGCCGAAACGCGGCCACCGCCGGTGTTGATCAGCCGCGATTGGCCGGTTTTGAAATTGGCCTCGACCTTGTCGCCATGCAGTTGGTTGCCGCCGCGCGTAATGCGCACATTGCCGGTCAGCGTGGCGCTGTCCTGGCTGAGGTTGTAAAGCGCGCGGTCGCACAGCGCGGCATCCTGGTCGGTGGTGATCTGCACATGGCCGCGGGCTTCCATGTGGTCAATATCCTGCCCGCCGGTTTTATTGTTGGCCAGGAAGGCGGTCATTTCATCAGCGCGTACGCGGCGCCCTTCACGGTGGGCTTTCACATTGCCGCGGGCGATGATCCGGCCCTCGGCCTCATAATATTCAAAAGACTCGCTGGCGGTGACGATGTCAGCGCCCGAGGTAAAACGCAGGTTACCGCCGGTCAGCGTGGCGCGGCGGCTGTCGATGTCGTATTCGCCCAGATCGCCCGTCGCTTCGTGATTACTGTCGATGATTTTCACATGCCCCTCGGCGGTGAGGCGCCACACCTGTGAACTGCCGTCGGGATTTTTGCGGTTATAGGCCTTCAGCACATCGGCTTCCACTTTCATCGTGCCGCGCGTGGCCACGGCATGGCCACGGGCGATGTAAAGACTCTCTTTTTCGTGCCACTCCAGGCTTTCGTCGGCGGTGACGTCGATAAACTGCGCGCCGTCCTTCTTTCCCGCCAGCGCGGCCAGCGGCGAAGACGGGGATTTGGCTTTTTTAGCTTTCGGCTTCGCCTTGGGCTTGGCGGGCGGCGGCAGATCGGTGGAGGTTTCCGGCTGCATGCTGAAAGCCGAAGGCGGCAGGGTATTCGGTGGCAGGTTTTCCGCGAAAGCCGTCGAAGCCAGAAGCGCAAACAGGAAAGAAGCGATGAAAAGACGCATCATGACCCCGGGGGTTTTGCTGCCGGAGCCGTGGCGGCGGGAAAAAGATCCTGCATGGCGCTGGCGGGGTTCTGGCTGGCCGTCAGGTTCAAATGCGCCGTTGACGGGCCTTTGAAGATAACCACCTTGCCTTCGTCGTTCATTTCAAAGCCCTGGGCGTTCACCTCGCCGAAATCGCCGGTGACTTTTACCGGGGAGTTGCCCGAGGCGCTGCGGGCATTCATGTCGACCACGGCTTTTTCGGTGGTGAATACCGCGCCGCTGGAATGTTTAAGGGTGAGGCTGCCGTTGATCAGCATCTTGCCGGTTTTCTGGTCATATTCCGCGCCGGTGGCCTGGCCCTGAAGGCTGTTGCCGCCTGAAAGATCAATAGTGCCTTTGGGGTTGGCAAGGTCCATCACATTGGGCGCGGTGGGGTTTTGCTTGGCGCCTTCGGCCTGCACGCGATAGGGACGGCCCTGTTTATCCACGCTGGTGTAAACGGGCGCCTGCATGGTGGAATCGCCGGCGGTAGCCTGACGCGGCGGCGCGGGCGGGGGAATATCCGACGGCCAGGCCATCAGCGCCACCACCAGCCCCACGGCCAGAAGTGGCAGCAGCAGTTTCATCCCGCCCACGAAGCGGCTGTAGCGCTTAAGGCTTTTCGCCGAGAACATGCGCGTGGCGGGCGAAAACCACTCTTCCTTTTCTTTGTTTTCGTTTTCAAATTCGCTCATCCCACGCCTTCCTTCAGCAGGTCGTGCATGCGGATGATGCCCAGAACTTTTTGGGCCTCGTCGATCACAAAAAGGCTGGTGACTTTTTTCTCGTTCATGCGGCCCAGCGCCTCGGCGGCGAGCTTGTCGGGCCCGATGGTTTTGGGATTTTTGGTCATCACTTCCTGGGCGCGCATGTTGAACAGGCCGGCGCTCATGTGGCGGCGCAAGTCGCCGTCGGTGATGATGCCGATCAGGCCCTGGTTTTTATCCAGAATGCCGCAGCAGCCGAAAGTTTTCTGCGTCATGGTAAGAATGATTTCACTCATCGCCGTATCTTCATTGGCCAGCGGCACGGCGGCGCCCTTATGCATCAACTCACGCACCAGCAGCAGTTTCTTGCCCAGCTTGCCGCCGGGATGCAGCGATTTGTAATCGCTAGCGGTGAAGCCGCGTTTGTGCAGCAGGGCAATGGCCAGCGCGTCGCCCAGCGCCATCATCATGGTGGTTGAACTGGTGGGGGCCAGGCCCAGCGGGCAGGCTTCTTCGGCCTGCGGCAGTTCCAGCACGCAATCGGCCTGCGCGCCCAGGGTGGAATTGGCGCGGCTGGTCATGGCGATCAGCGGAATAGAGAAGCGGCGGGTATAGGCGACGATGTCGGCCAACTCGGCCGCCTCGCCGGAATTGGAAAGGGCCAGCACGCAATCCTGGCGCGTCACCATGCCCAGATCGCCGTGGCTGGCTTCGGCCGGATGCACGAACATGGAAGGCGTGCCGGTGGAGGCCAAGGTGGCCGTCACCTTGCGCGCCACATGGCCCGACTTGCCTATGCCGGTCACCACCACGCGGCCTTCGCAGGCATGGGTAATCTCCACCGCCTTCAGGAAGGAGCCGTTCAGCGCGGAATCCAACGCCTGCAGCGCCTTGATCTCGGTGCGCAGCACCGCGCGCGCGTCTTCCAGCGGATTCGAGGCCGGGGCTTTAGGAACGGGTTTCAGGGTCATGGTGATCGCAAAAATCTATTCGGAGATTTTGTGATGACAACCTTCCACTCGGCCGCCGATCAAAGACTAATTAGCCTTTTGAAGGCACCCGAAATTGACCGCGCCGCCGTTCTTGTGGCGCTGGACAACATAGACGCCAAAGCCGAAATCAATTGGGCGCTTGATGACGCAACCTCATCCAAGAGAACAAGACTGCCGTGGCTGGCGGCAGCCGCGCTGGCGCTTTCAAAGGGTTCCGGCAATGGCAGCGGCGCCACGACAGCAAATGGCGCAGCGAACGGTTCCGGCAATCTTATCATGGTTTCTCTTATGGAAAGAGGAGCCAGTGCCACGGATGCCCTGCGTGCCCTGATTCAGGCCCATGCCGATGCCGGGGATAACCCGGCCTTGCAGGAAAAAATTATGGGCGCGGCGCGTCTTATGCGTGGGGCGGTGAAATTTCGCCACAGGGAAGTGGAGCATGCCCTTGTGCCGCCTGACAGGGGCATGGAACCTCTGCGGATCTAATGCGCGAAAATATCGATATCGGCCCAGCCGGCAAGGTCGAGGGCCACGCGCACCGGCAGGAAGCTGAAACAGGCTTCCGCCAGTTCCACGCGCTTTTCGCGGCGTAACAATTCATCCAGCTTGGCCTTGATGGCGTGCAGGTGCAGCACATCGGCAGCGGCATAGTCCAACTGCTCGGGCGTGAGCTGCGAGGAACCCCAGTCGGAAGTCTGCTGCTGTTTGGAAAGCTCGATCCCCAACAAATCGCGCGCCAGGTCTTTCAGCCCGTGGCGGTCGGTGAAAGTGCGCGTCAGGCGCGAGGCGATTTTGGTGCAGTAAAGCGGCCCGGCCATCACGCCCAGATAGGCCATCATCACCGCAATGTCGAAACGCGCGAAATGGAACAGCTTGGTCACATTCGGGTTGACCAGCATGGCTTTCAGGTTGGGCGCGGCATAGGCGCCGGGCTCGAACTGCACGATATGCACCTCGCCGCCGCCGCCGCACAGCTGCGCCAGGCACAGCCGGTCGCGCGCCGGGTTCAGGCCCATGGTCTCGGTGTCGATGGCCACCAGGTTGCCAAGCGAAACACCGGAGGGCAGGTCGTTTTTGTGAAGGTGGATCATGGATGAAGGCCAGAGGGCAGATATCAGGTATCAGGTATCAGAGAAAAACAGGTTGGGATCAAGAGTTAAGATTAACCTTTATTCGTAGAGATAAAAACAATAATCGGCTTGACGCTCCGGTTGATTGTCCGGAAAGTGCGATTCCATAAGACGATGGGCGGAACTACCATCGTGTTACCTCATATCAAGGTTTATATATTATGTCGGACAAAGGTTTCATGGAAATTCCCCGCGAAGATCGCGGATACCAGCTGCCTGAGCAGCGCGTTAAACATTGGAAGGAATTTGTCATTCCGCTTGCGCCGGAAGTTTTGAATGCGCAGGCGCACCGGTGCATGGATTGCGGCGTTCCCACCTGTCATGGCGGCGAGGGCAGCGGCTGTCCAACGAATAACGAGATTCCGGAATTCAACCGGCTCGTGCAGATCGGACAATGGAAGAAGGCCTCGGAGAATCTTCATTCCACCAACAATTTTCCCGAAATCACGGGCCGCGTCTGCCCCGCGCCTTGCGAAGCAGCCTGCGTCCTTAATATTGACCAGGCCCCGGTCACCATCAAAACCATTGAATGCGCCATTGCCGACAAGGCCATCGAGGAGGGGTGGATTGTTCCCGAACGGCCCCAAAGCCGGACAGGGAAAAAAGTGACCATCGTCGGTTCCGGCATGGCGGGCATGGCTTGTGCCCAGCAGCTGGCGCGGGTAGGGCACGAAGTTCACATCTATGAAAGGCATGCCAAGGCCGGCGGTCTGGTTCGTTACGGCATTCCTGATTTCAAGATCGAAAAGGGCATCCTTGACCGGCGCGTGGCGCAGATGAAGGGCGAAGGCGTGACGTTCCATTACAACGCCCATGTCGGCGTGAATGTGGATATCAATGACCTGAGAAGAAAGTTCGACGCGGTGGTGCTGGCAGGCGGTTCGGAAGTTCCACGCGATGTTAAAATCCCGGGCCGTGAACTGGCGGGCATCCATTTTGCGATGGAGTTCCTGCCGCAACAGAACCGGCGCGTAAGCGGCGAGCCCGTGAAAGCCCCCGACATTCTCGCCACCGGCAAGCATGTGGTGGTGCTCGGCGGCGGCGACACCGGTTCCGACTGCATCGGCACGGCCTGGCGGCAAGAGGCAAAATCCGTCACGCAGCTTGAGATTATGCCACGTCCGCCGGATCAGGAAAATGGGCCGATGACTTGGCCGGAATATCCAAGGTTCAAATTCCGCACTTCTTCAAGCCAATTAGATGGCGATACGGGGCGCGATTTTGCCGTGGCCACGCAATCTTTCTCTGGCGAAGATGGACAGGTCAAAAAGCTTCATTGCATACGCATGAATGGAAAAGAACGCGTTGTCGGCAGCGAATTTGAACTTAACGCTGATCTGGTGCTGATCGCCGCGGGTTTCACCAATCCGGTTCACGAAGGCATGCTGGAACAACTGGGCGTCAAATTTAATCCGCCTGACAGTAAGCTTGGCCCGCCCGGCTGAGTCGTCGCAAAGCTGCATGATCACCGCACCTCGGTGCCCAAGGTGTATGCCGCGGGCGACATGCGTCGCGGCCAGTCGCTAGTGGTATGGGCCATCCATGAAGGCCGCAGCGCCGCGCAGTGCGTCGATTTTGACTTGATGGGTCCGAAAGACGCCAAGCTGGGCGGAACGGCCTTTGAAGCAAGATTCGGCTAGGCCATCCGCTAGAACGACACAATCACATCCACCGCCGGGGTGAACTGAAGGCCGCTTTTGCCCGAGTCAAAGGGCTTGGTGTCGTTCAGCGAGCCGTCAATCCGCAATTCGGGGCGGATCATGACCCCCTGCAGGAATTTGCATTCCAGCGGCGGCTTGATGTTCAGGCCCGCGGTGAAGGCGCCATAGGTGGTCTTGCCGCCGCCGATGACGGTGGCGGGCCGGCCCTTCTCGAAGCGCACGAAGTCTTGATTGCCGGGGAAGGCGGCTACGTAAAAGCCGCTGGGATCGCGGTAGACTTCGCCGCGCACGCCCACCGACAGCCAGTCATTCACGGCATAGGTGAAGTATTGCGCCACGCCGCCAGCCTCCACGTCGAAGGCGTCATCTTTAATATAGTTCAAGTCGGTCGTTGCCGTGAGCTTGTCGTTGACCTTGAAGATGGCGGTGATGTCGTTCAGGTAACGCAGGGCATGCACGTTGATGCCGGTGGCGTTACGCGGATTTTCGGCGCCGATATGCGTGGTGGCCAGAATGTTCAGCCGCCCATCCAGCAAGCCGTTGATGCCAAGGCCGCCGTGGAACGCCGCATCGTCGTTGTTGTCTCCTTCCCCGCCCAGGCTGGTGTTGACGCCGGAATCCACGCCCAGATACAGATCGAACATGGGCGAAAGATGCGTGATGGTCATCAAGCCGGTGTGCTTCAGCGGAATGCCGAAATTGAAGATATAGCTGTGGGAGTAGAAGAAATTACCCGCGGCATCGATCACTTCCGCGCCTTCCAGCGTGACATATTGGCCGAGCTTGAAGTCGATGCCACCCGGGGTCAGCCAGGGGGTGTGCAGTTGCAGATTGGCTTCGACGATGTCCAGCGCGTGGCGGTCATGAGTCACGTCATCCAGCTCGCCCAGGAAATGGGTGTAGCGCGCGTCCGAGCCATACATGCCCTGGAGGCGGAAACCGAGGTCGTAGGTTTTAGAGGAAGTATCGATGGGCCGTTCCACCGTGAGCAGCAGCTGGTTCATCAGCGGCTCGTTGGCGCGGTCGGTGAACAGATGGCCGAAATTGAGACCGTTCGAAGGATCGTCGGTGTTGCCGGTGATGCCGGCTTCCACATGGCCCCAGAATTTCACGCCGTCGAACCAGGTGGGAGCGGGGGCGGGCGCGGCGGCATAAGCCGTTGGGCCCATGGCGGTGATCAGCACAAGGGTGACCAGATAAAAGAAATTTTTCATGGAGGGCTCCAGATCGGGGTGGTGGGGAGTGAAAAACCAAAACCTAAGCTTCAGGCCGTCTCAAGTGTGTCTTTAGAAAAGCATGACCGTTGCATTTTTGTATAGAATATTTGTTGCGGTGCAGCAAGTGCCTATTCTGTGGATAAATTACAAAGTCTGGGGGCTGTGGCAAGCTTGCCAGAGC
>JACQAB010000105.1 GCA_016195205.1 Pseudomonadota bacterium | reverse complement strand
TGGCCAATTTATAACCTTGGCCAGCCATAGCAGCGATCCCATCGGCCTATTTCTGCACAAGCAGCAAGAGGCTCGTCTGATAAGGCAGGTCAGCCGGAAGCTTGGTCCGGAATTTCGGCATCAGGCAGACCCCGATGCAGATGTTCTCCGGCAGATTGATGGGCTTGCCAAAAGGGTAATGCCCGAAGCGGGTTTCTCCGGGCCATCGCAAGTCAGCCATTTTTGGTTCACAACCGATATCGGTGGGGCCTATAAACGCGTTTATTACATCGAACCGTCGCAAGTGCCCCTAAGCCTCGACACCGATATTCGCCATATCGGCCATGGGGTGACCGCAGGCGGCCAGTATCATGCAAATCAGGGTGTGATGAGCCTCCGGCAGTTTCTGGGTTTAGAGCCTCAACCCCAGCAGCCTCAGCCTACTCGTCCAGAAGAACTTTCATGGTTGCGGTATTCATTGCGAAAGCTTGGGGGCCTTATTTGGCGGCGTTAAGACTATTGACCCCTGCGCGGAAATGAGAGAGTCATATCCCCCATGAATTCTCCGACCATTCAATTCGAACTCGTCTCCCCGGAAAAAAAGCTGTTCAGCGGCAAGGCCGTGATGGTCACGTTGCCCGGAACGGAAGGCGATCTGGGCGTGTTGGGCGGCCATGCGCCGCTCATCTCAACCCTGCGCGTCGGCGTGATCGGCGTGTATGAGAACGACGTGGCCGTGGCCAACCGCCTTTATCTGGTGGCGGGCGGATTGGTGGAGATTCAGCCCGAACGTTGCACCGCCCTGGCCGAAGACGCCACGCCACTAGACCAAATCAAGCGCGAAACGCTGGAAGCCGATCTGCGCAAGGCGCGCGAAGTGCTATCCATCGCGCAAGAAGCCGAGAAAGAAGCGCTGCACGCGAAAATCGTGCTGCTGGAAAAGAAGCTGGATGTTTTCACGCAGGCCAGCGCGCATTAACCGCGCTGTTTAAGCCGGAACGCATTCCGGCGCAGGGGCGTCTTCCCGCACCCCAACCATTCTTGCAACCGGACCGCCGTGATCGATAAGGGTTCTCGCCATCTCGACTTCCCGATGGTGGTCAACAAGGCTGGGCGATGGATGCGCTTTAACATAAGTGGCGATTTGTCCAACGATGGGATGAGATTCCCCGGTGTTGGTGGCCGCCCGACCGTTACGTTCAACGGCTTCGCGTAAAAGCGGCAATAGGCCACCGGAAAGAAGTTCTCCCCCTGCAATGGTGCGATAAGCCGCATGGTTTACCTGGTCATGCGCAAAATCGCGCGCCGAACGAACGACAATGTGCGAAACTTTTCGTATTTCCACCGCCAATTGTTCCGGGGAAAGCCGGCTTGGACTAATGCCTCTACACGGCACACCATAGATTTCGAGGGGCAGCTGCATGGGCACTAACTTTTCAAAGAATGCCCGGATAGGGAAGCTTGTTGTTTCGCTATGCAGCAAATTAATTATTCGCCTTTTTTCACCAGCGCGCACAGCGTGCCGTCACAGCGAATGGTGAGCTTGCCATTCGCTTTTTTATCGTCTTCGGTGGCATTGGCGGGCAGGGCGCAGGAGGCCTCGTAAACCGAGGCGGCGTCAGTGCCTGTTTCCTGCGAGACAAGGTTAATGGCCGTCACCTGGCAGTTATAATTGCGCGCAAGCTCTTTCGCTTCGGGCAATCCGGCCAGGGCGGGCAGGGGAATCAGCAGCAGAAATAGAAGAATACGGGCGGTTTTCATGCCGCCATTATCAAAGCCGATTGTTAACAATTCGTTTTTTTTGTCATCCCGGAAAGCGCGAAGCGCTTATCCGGGATCCCATTTTATTCCTGTTTCTAGAAAACAAATAGGATCCTGGCTCGCGGGCGCTAGGGCGCCCTTGGCCGGGATGACACCGAGGAATTAAGCCCTTATCTCAATCGGCGTGTGGTCGGGCACCAGCGCCCAGATTTCCTCGATTTCCGTATTGGTCACGGCGATGCAGCCTTCGGTCATCGCATAGTGGTCATAGGGCGCGCCGGGCTGCACGCCATGAATCATGATGCCGCCGCCGGGGCTGAACCCATAGGCGCGTGCGCGTTCGCGGTCTTCCTGATTGGGATAAGAAATATGCAGCGCCTTGTAATAGAAACTGTCGGGCTTGCGGTAGTCGATGTAATAGCGGCCCTCGGGTGTGCGGCCGTCGCCCTGGCGCATTTTCGGGCCCACCGGGTCAAGCCCGATGGCGACGTTGTAAATGCGGAAAGCCCGGCCTTGGCTGTACAGGATCATGCGGCGCTCGCTTTTGATCACCACCACGGAATCCGCCAGTAACGGTTCCGTGGCCATGTTCACCTCATTCCCCGGCGGGCGCATCTGCGCGCAGGCGCCAAGCAAGGGGAGCAGAAGAACAAGGGTGAAGGCGGTAATCTTTAAAGGGCGCATATATCAGAATCATAACCCGCGATTCTTAAAAAAAGGGTTATTTAAAAGCTTCAATTTTTCCATCAAATGCAAGGTTCCACAGCCTCTTCCATTCCCAAATCCTTGAAAAGAAAAGACGCTGGATCGTTCCAGCGCCTTTTGTACAAGCCGGTTTTGGCGATTACACCGAGTAGTACATCTTATATTCAATCGGGTGCGGCATGGTTTCATAGGCCAGCACTTCCTCGCTTTTCAGAGCGATATAGGCGTTGATCAGGTCTTCGCTGAACGCGCCGCCTTGGGTGAGGAAGGCGTGATCGGTTTCCAGCGCGTGCAGGGCCTGGCCCAGCGAATGGCACACGGTGGGCACTTTCGCCAGTTCCGCTTCCGGCAGTTCATACAGGTTCTTGTCCACCGGATCGCCTGGA
>JACQAB010000075.1 GCA_016195205.1 Pseudomonadota bacterium | reverse complement strand
CGTGCTGGCTGCTGCGGCGTTACGTTGCATGGGCGGGCAGATGCATGGGCGGCTCTTGTTCCGCAACGACGATGAGAAAAAACGTGCGGCGAAGATGGGCATCAAGGATCTGAACCGCAAATACGGGCTGCTGGACTTGGCCAAGGGCGATGTGATGTTCGCCGCCACGGGCGTCACCAACGGCGCCATGCTGCGCGGCGTGCGGCGCTTTCCGGGCGGCGCGGCGACGCATTCCGTCGTCATGCGTTCTAAAACCGGCACCGTTCGGTATATCGAGGCGAACCATAATTTTAGGCGTAAAGAAGAGATTTAGTTAAAGTTTAAGCGCAGTTTAACCCCAAGAAGTGTCATGCCAGCGCATGCTGGCATCCATGGCGAGCCATGTCCAAAAGCTATATGGTCTACATTTTGACGAACCAGAAAAACGGGACGCTTTACATTGGTGTAACTTCCAATCCTGCGCGCCGGGATTTTGAGCATAAGAACAAAATCTTTGAAGGCTTCAGCAAGAAATATGGCCTTACAAAAATTGTTTATTATGAAGTCTATGATGATCCCATCGCAGCTATTACACGCGAAAAACAAATGAAAGCTTGGAAGCGCGCATGGAAGATTAAAACGATTGAAGAAATAAATCCTGAGTGGCGTGATTTAAGCCTAGATTTCAACCGGTGATCTTCTGTAAGGCCTTTCCATGGATGCCAGCATTCGCTGGCATGACATTTTTGCTTGAATGTCGCTATACTGGCGCTCGAATCATGCTTGTCCAACCGCTTCCCGAACCCGCACCTTCCTCCGCCGTGGTGGAAAAATCCGTCACCGGTAAGCGCTGGGTGATGGAAGAGTATAACGAGCGGTTGGCGCTTACCCTCAGCCAGCGCCACACGCTGCCCGACATCGTGGCGCAGATCATGGCCGCGCGGGATATTTCCCCGGAGGAAGCGGCAGATTTTCTTGATCCCACCCTGCGCGCGCTCATGCCCGATCCCGCGCATCTGAAAGATATGCCCAAGGCGGCGGCGCGTTTCGCCAAGGCCATCGCCGCGAAAGAAAAAATCTGCGTTTATGGCGACTACGATGTGGATGGGGCCACCTCCAGCGCGCTGCTGATGCGCTTTGGCCGCGCCTGCGGCCACAGCGTGGAAGCCTATGTGCCCGACCGCATTAAAGAAGGCTATGGCCCCAACGAGGCGGCGATGAAGGCTTTGGCAGCGCGCGGCTTCACGCTGATCGTCACCGTCGATTGCGGCACGGCGGCGCATCAGCCGCTGGCGGCGGCGAAAGAGGCAGGCGTGGACGTCATCGTGCTTGACCACCACATTGGCGAGCCGGAATTGCCGCCCGCCTTCGCGGTGGTGAATCCCAACCGTTTCGATGAATCTTCCGAACAGCGTCATTTGGCGGCGGTGGGCGTCACCTTTCTGTTCCTGGTCGCCGTGCATAAACAGCTGAAGGCCGATGGTTTTTTTGAAAACCGCACCGTGCCGAATTTGCTGGACGAGCTGGACCTGGTCGCGCTTGGCACCGTGTGCGACATGGTGGCGTTGAAAGGCGCCAACCGCGCCTTTGTGCGGCAGGGCCTGCGCATTCTTTCCACCACGAACAATATCGGCTTGCGGGCGCTGCTGAACAGTTCACGCCAGAAGGGCCCCATGGATTGCGGCACGGCGGGTTTCCTGCTGGGCCCGCGCGTGAATGCCGGCGGCCGCGTGGGGAAATCTGATCTTGGCGCGCGGTTGCTTTCCAGCGAAAGCGAGGTGGAGGCCGAACAGCTTGCCGCCGCGCTGGAAAAACTGAACGAGGAACGCCGCGCGATTGAAAAAGATATTGTCGAACAGGCCTTCACCCTGGTGCCGCATGAGGTGGCCTCCTGCGTGATGGTGGAGGCTGAAGGCTGGCATCCGGGCGTCATCGGCCTTGTCGCCTCGCGTTTGAAAGAGCGTTTCAACCGCCCCAGCTTCGCCACCGCGTTTGATGACAAGGGCGTGGGCAAGGGTTCCTGCCGCTCGGTGCGCGGGATCGACATCGGCGCGCTGGTGATTGCCGCGAAGCAGGAAGGGTTGCTGACCAATGGGGGCGGGCACGCCATGGCGGCGGGATACACCGTGGGCCATAACCGCTATCCGGAATTCAAGGCGTTCGTTGAGGTGCGCACGGCGAAAATGATCGAGGAAGCCCCGCTGGAGCCCACTTTGGTGATTGACGGCATTCTGGCCGTGCCGGGAGCCACGCTGGATCTGGCTGGAAAAATCCTGGCCCTGGCGCCGTTCGGCATGGGCAACCCCGAGCCGCGCTTTGCGGTGATGGATGCCGTGCTGATGAAGGCCGAAGTGATGAGCGAGAAACACCTGCGCCTTTCTTTAACCGACAGGCAGGGGGCTTATTTGCGCGCGGTGTGCTGGCGGGCGATGGATAACCATATTGGCCCGGCGCTGATGGGTTTGGCGCGCGGCGCGCGGCTGCACGTGGCCGGGCATTTGCAGATCAATCACTGGAACAACCGCACCGACCCGCAATTCGTGGTGGAAGATGTAAAAACTTGTGGATAACAAATGGGGTCACAAGAAAGTTCTTCTGGAAAGAGATCATCTACGCTTGTTAACCATCAGACCTCATTCTATGAACGAAACGAAAATCTTGTATTTAGATCATGAAAATAATTCAATAGTTTCGTTTCATACATGAAATAAGTCCGCCATCTCATTTCGATGTCAAATTAAAAAACAGGGCTTCCTTACCTATATTCACCCGCGCGGGGGACCCCATGCACCCAAAAATTTTTACCACGCGAGGTTGGAAATCAGGAATGGGTTTGGGAATAGATCAGGCAATACCAAGCTAAGCCATTGATTTCCATAGGATCAATCAATGTGTCTTAGCATTCTGCAACTTATCGCGCGGAATTTTTGTCGCGCGCGTAATTTATCGCGCGGAATTTTTGTCGCGCGCGTAATTTATCGCGCGGAATTTTTGTCGCGCGCGTAATTTATCGCGCGAACATTTTACCGCGCGCGTGAAGCACCGGACAAAAAATTTTACCGCGCGTGTCATCTCATCTCATCAAAATTTTTATCGCGCGTAATTTATCGCGCGAACATTTTACCGCGCGCGGCATTCATTCGAATGATTAATTTAATAGTGATGACAGATTTAGTTAGAGTTGGACTGAAATAGGATTGATCCGAGAACAGAGCGTTGACCGACTTAATTTGATTGAAAAAAAAAGACGCGTGGTGATACCATGCGCCCTAGGTCCGTAGTTTAACGGATAGAATGCGTCGCTTTCTAGAGGAGTAACTCCCGGCTGCAAAACTGAGGAGCGAAACTCGGCGGCGAGACGCAGGTTCAAATCCTGTCGGACCCACCATTAATTTAAAACATTTGGCTGAATTTTTAAAGCGTGAAATTTTAACGTTGCCAGTTTGGCAACTTAAACATCCAACTCCTTGGCAAATTCCGCATGTTCCTGAATGAATTCAAAGCGGGATTCCGGCTTGCGGCCCATCAGCGCCTCCACCAGATCGGCGGTGAGTTTGGCGTCGGTCTTCTCATCCGCCTTATGGCTGTCGGGCAGCATCACGCGTAAAAGCATGCGCGTTTTTGGGTCCATGGTGGTTTCTTTCAGTTGCGCGGGCATCATTTCGCCCAGGCCTTTGAAGCGGCTGACATCTACCTTGGCGTTGACGGCGAATTCTTTTTTCATCAACTGCTCTTTATGCGCGTCGTTGCGCGCGTAAAAAGTTTTCGCGCCGTGGGAAAGCCGGTAAAGCGGCGGCTGCGCCAGGTAAAGATGGCCGTGTTTAATCAACTCGGGCATCTCACGGTAAAAAAACGTCATCAGCAGCGCGGCGATATGCGCGCCGTCCACGTCGGCGTCGGTCATGATGATGACGCGTTCATAACGCAGCTTGGCGGAGGTGAATTCCTTGCCCAGCGGCGCGCCCATCGCCTGAATAAGGTCGCTTAACTCTTGATTTCCACGCATTTTTTCGGCGGTGGCGCTGGCCACGTTCAAAATCTTGCCACGCAAGGGCAGCACCGCCTGGGTTTCGCGGTTGCGCGCCTGCTTGGCCGAGCCACCCGCGCTGTCGCCTTCCACCAAAAAGAGTTCGGTGCCCATGGAATCCGTGCGGCTGCAATCCGACAGCTTGCCCGGCAGACGCAGCTTGCGCGTGGCGGTTTTGCGGAAAGTGTCGCGGGCCTGCGCCAGGCGTAAACGGTTTTCCGCTTTTTCAATCAGGAAGTCTAAAAGCTTCGCGCCGCTGGCCGGATCGGCCGAAAGCCAGTGGTCGAAATGATCTTTGATCACCTGATCGACCCAGCGCCCGGCCTCCACCGTGGCCAGCCTCTCTTTCGTCTGGCCCTGGAACTGCGGATCGGGGATGAACACGGAAAGCAGAATGGCCGCGCCTTCCAGAATGTCGTCGCTGGTGATGGCCGTGGCGCGTTTTTTGCCGGTCATCTCGCCATGCGCGCGCAATCCGCGCAAAAGCGCGGTGCGCAAGCCGTTTTCATGCGTGCCGCCCTGTGGGGTGGGGATGGTGTTGCAATAAGAATGGATAAATCCGTCTTCGCCGTCTTCCGGCCAGGCCATGGCCCATTCCACCTTGCCGCCTTTCACCGGAAGTTCGGTGAGTTCGGCAAAAGGCTCGCGCGTGACGCAGGTGCGGCCTTCCAGCGTCGTCGTCAGGTAATCGCGCAAGCCGCCTTCGAAGTGGAACACGGCTTTTTCCGGAACCTCGCCGTCTTTCTTCAAAAGCGCGGGCGCGCATTTCCAGTGAATCTCCACGCCGCGGAACAAAAACGCCTTCGAGCGCGCCAGATGATAAACATCTGCGGGCTGGAAATGCGCCTTGTCGCCGAAAATCTGCGTGTCGGGCTTGAAGCGCAGCATGGTGCCGCGCTTGTTGCAGGGACCCACTTTTTCCAGCTTCGATTTCGGCGCGCCGCGGCTATAACGCTGACGCCAAAGGGTTTTCTCGCGCGCCACTTCCACTTCCAGTGTTTCCGAAAGCGCGTTGACCACCGAAATACCCACGCCGTGCAGCCCGCCGGAGGTTTGATAGGATTTCTGTGAGAATTTTCCGCCTGAATGCAGCGTGGTCATCACCACTTCCAGCGCCGACTTGCCGGGGAATTTAGGGTGCTTGTCCACCGGAATGCCGCGGCCGTTGTCGCGCACGGAAATAAAGCCGTTTTCTTCCAGCTCAACCTCAATCCGGCTGGCATGGCCCGCCACGGCTTCGTCCATGGCGTTATCCAGCGCTTCCGACACCAGGTGATGCAGGGCTTTTTCATCCGTGCCGCCGATATACATGCCGGGGCGGCGGCGGACGGGCTCCAGCCCTTCCAAAACCTCAATGTCTTCAGCCGTGTAGGCCTTCGTCTTGGTCGCATGCGAAAACAAATCCGCCATCGAAAAACCCGTTTTGAGGTGTTATAAAGCTTACCTTAAGGCCTTTCCGGCTAGGAAGGTGCCTTCAGACCGTCTGGATGCGGAGTAGAGGCCGATTCTGTCAATGATAAAAGAAAATAGGTACAAAATCCTTTCCCTCTCAGCCGTGGCGCTGCTGCTTTTGGCCGCGCCGGCAGAGGCCAAGCTCAGCCCGGTGGACCAGATCCGCAACCTGCACTTGTCCTATGCCATTTATCTGGGGGGCGTCCATATCATGGACAGCACCACCGCCTTCACACGTGAAGGCCCGGTTTACAACATCGCCATGCAGGCCGGTACGCAGGGCTTTACCCGTTCCCTTATTCCCTGGGACGCTGATCTGAATTCCACCGGCCGCATGGAAGCCGATGCGGTTCACCCTGCTAATGCTACGATCGCCACGCATTGGCAAAAGAAGCCCGAGCGCGTGGAATTTCAATATGCCGACAACGATGTGAAAGCTGAATTCTTTCCTGTGAAGAAAAAGAAAAAGGAATATGTGCCCCAGGAAATGCGCCAGGGCTCGCTGGATCCATTGAACAGCGTGGTGCAACTGATGACCGGCATCGCCAACGGCAAGGGCTGTGCGCAGCAGGTGCCGGTATTCGACGGCAAGCGCCGCTTTGACGTGGCCCTGAAAGATCGCGGCAGCGAAACTCTGAAAGGCGAAGATTATTCCATTTTCAACGGCGCCGCGCAGAAATGCGCCATGGAATTTACCTTGCTGGCCGGCTCCCCCAAAGATCGTGAAGACAGCCAGTTCTGGGAAAACAGCAAAGGCAACAATATGCGCCCGCCGATATTCGTTTATCTGGGCCAGGTAAGGGAAAACCTGCCACCCCTGCCGGTGCGCGCCGAAACCGAAACGCCCTTCGGTTCGGTGATGGTGCACCTGACGGGTGTGGATGACGGCACCAAAAAAGCCGCAGCCAAGAATCCTTAAGCCTGCGTTCCCAAGTATTCCTTGAAATTCCGTGGCGGTGGCATGGGATTGTCCAGATAGCGCGGCGGCAAGCCATTCACCAGATTGCTGACCACGCGGTAGATTTCATAAGTCCCTACCTTGTCAAAGCGCTCGCCAATCGGCTCGGCCCAGAAGCGGGCGGCCAGGTATCCCCGCCCATGCCAGTATTGCTCCAGCCGCTTGGCCAGGGCCATGGCCCCCTTCTGGCTCAGCATTTCGCCGATAACCGGCCGGGTCGCTTTGTCGTTCTGGCTAAGTCCGGAAAAGAAGCCTGCAAGGCGGCCTTCCCCCGATCCTATGTTCTTCTCCATGCGCTATCCCCTTGTCATTTTTCTACCTTAGGTTGTTTAGATAAAAGGGTGGGGCGGGCCTTTCAACAAGAAAATTAGTTTCGATCAACAAACTATGGTTAAAAATTTGTTGAAATGAGCCGGATCTCTTGTATATTCCGGGCAGGTTAGGAAGGAAGAAAAATGGGAACCAAGGGACATCTGGGGCAGCGCGTGCGCGCCTTGCGTGAAGAGAAGGGCTGGAGTCAAAGCGCCTTGGCGGCGCAGCTGCCCAGCGTGCGCCAGCAATCCATCGACCAGTTGGAGAACGGCCATGTAAAACGTCCGCGCTTTTTGCCGGAATTGGCGCAGGTGCTGGGCACGCATGTGCAATGGCTGCTGACCGGGCAGGGCGCCCGTGCCGCCGCCCGTGCGCGCAAAGACAGCGTGATCGACGCCGATTTATTGCGCGATGTGTTTGTGGCGGTGGAAGATGTGCTGGCCCAGCGTGG
>JACQAB010000074.1 GCA_016195205.1 Pseudomonadota bacterium | reverse complement strand
GTCGAGAAGAACGGATCGAAAATGCGCTGCAGGTTTTCGCGCGGGATGCCGATGCCCTGGTCTTTCACCTCGATACGCACGTAATGGCCCGGGGGCATCACATCTTGCACGCGTTGGATGGGCGCTTCCTGCTGATGCACGGTGGTGGTGATGGTTACCTCGCCGCCGCGCGGCATGGCGTCGCGCGCGTTCACCACCAGGTTGATAATCACCTGTTCCAACTGGCCCTGGTCGGCCTTGATGAGTCCCAAACCGCGGCCATGCACGAATTTCAACTCGACATTCGCGCCGATCAGGCGGCGTAGCAGGTTGGAAAGCTCGGCCAGCACGTCGGTGACGTTCAGCACCTTGGGCTGCAGGGTTTGCTGGCGCGAGAAAGCCAGAAGCTGGCGCACCAGATTGGCGGCGCGGTTGCCGTTCTGCTTGATCTGCATGATGTCGGCGAAAGACTGGTCGCCCGGCTTGTGCCGCTGCAGCAGCAGGTCGCAGAAGCCGATCATAGCGGTGAGCAGATTGTTGAAGTCATGCGCCACGCCGCCGGCCAACTGGCCGATGGCCTGCAATTTCATGGAATGCGCCAACTGCGCTTCCATGCGTTTCTGGTCGGTGTAGTCGGCCAGGTAAAGCATCAAGCCGTTTTCTGGCTCATGCCCCTGGGAAGGCGTAAGCTGAAAGCGTTTGGCATACAGAAAAACCACCGCGTGCGGATCGCCGAAGCCGCGCAACTCCACCGGCTTCTGCATGTCCTTGCCTTCCAGCACGGCGTGTAGCTGGGCCGATACTTCCTGCCGCCGGTCATCAGGCACCAGGGTGATGAAATTGCGCTTTAAAACCTCGTCTGCCGGGCGGCGGATCAATGTCAGCAGCGTTTGATTGCATTCTTCGACGATCATCGAGGCCTTCAAAAGCGCCACGCCAATGGGCGCTTCGGCGAACAGGCGGTGGAAACGCTGTTCCGAGAGGCTGAGCGCTTCTTGCCATGATTTTTCAGGCCGCAGATCGCGCACGATGGAGCGGGTGCGAAGCGTTTTGCCGTCTTCGTTCATCACCACGGTTTGCGTGATCGAAACCGGGAATACCTCGCCCTGCTTGCTGCGCATGAAGGTGTCGCCATGCAGGTGGCCTTCGAGCCCGGCGCCCATGGCATAGGGCGGAATGCCCTCCAGCTTTTGAGTGATGATGTCGTGAAGCTTCAAGCTGCCACCCGTCAACTCTTCCGCCGTGCAACCCAGCCATTCGGCCAGCGTGCGGTTAACGAAGCGGAAGCGCCCGGTCTGGTCCACGGAATAAATGCCGACGGGGGCGTGGGCCATGAAGTCGACCAGCTTGGCCTGTTCTTCGCGCACCGCCTGCTCGGCGCGTTTGCGCTCGCTGATGTCTTCGATGCGCCAGACCACATAGCCGGTTTGCGGCAGGGGACGCACGATAATGCGCCGCCACTCGGCGATTTTGCCGCCTTTGACCACCGGCAATTCGCCCTGGGCCGGCTGGCCCATGCGCGCCGATTTGCGCAGCTTCTGGAATTCGGCGGCGACGGTGACATTTTCGCTGAACCGCCCTGCCACGGCGCTTTCCGCATGGCTGTACTGGCGTCCGATCCACGCGTTATAAGCGCGGTTGGCAATCAAAGCCTTACCGTCGGCGTCGGTGATCACCTGCGGGTTCAGTGCTGCCTGGAAAGTTTCGCCCAGAATGGTTTCAATCCGGCTAAGGCGGTAGACCTTGTAAAGGTTGCGGCCGGTTACAAACGTCAGAATCATGATCGAGGCGGTGATCAGAATCCCCGCCAGCCCTTTTTCCGGTTGCAGGCCCAGATTGGAAAGCGCAAGGCCTCCCAGGCTGATCATCACCAGCAGGCCCGTGCCGATGGCGGCGATCACCAGCCGTTGCTGGCGGTCCGAGCTTTCCTGTTTTTCCTCGGCGGCCAGCAGGCCAAGATTGCTGTCGGAAAGCTCGGGGGCGTTTTTGGGCATAGCAGGAGAGCGCGCCGGAACCGGCGAATCCTTTTTCATGGGATGGATTCTTAGAGAATTTGGGAACTAAGTGAAGATCAATGTAAAAACGGCGGTTCTATCAAATAATTCGCTATCCATTGTCTCTTCTGATAAGGCCACGCCACCGGCGCCAACTGAGCCAGCTTCCCTTGTCAGGTATTTCAGGAACGATTATAGGTCCCGATTCGAAGGGCGGTTGAATAGGATCGCCCGCCTGTTTGGGATTAAATTTAGGATCATAACCTCCGGGGGCTTCTGGGGTATAACCTTCGACTGTAAGAATGTAAGGAGCAAGAGGTCCCCAATCGACGCCACCTTCCTGTTTTATGCGCGGCCATTCGCTAACATCGAAGCCGTTGCGATCCCGATCGTCAGGTCCAGGAGGGGGAGGATCAAGAAGGTTTTCTCTGCCGGGAACTTTTGGTGCAAAGGGCGCGACCAAGCCATAGATCGCAACATATTGTGGCGTGTTGGTTGGATCTTGCCGGTCTGGGTCGCCATCTGGGGGATGAACAGGCATAATTTCTTCTTCGGGCTCTCCAGGCGCATGTCCACCCCCATGCTTTGGAATGTCTTCGGGTTCTGAGGAAGGCCCATCCGTCGGAGGAGAAGAGGGCCCGGAAGAAGAAGGGGAAGAAGGCGAAGTATTGGGCGGATCCGCTGCGGGCGGAGATACGGGGAGTGGGTTAGCTTTGGGTAGCGAAGTAGGAAGAGAGCCGAGATTTTCGTCAGGAATGGTTGCTGCCGCAGGCTCCTTTCCCGAACACAAACTTTCGGCAACCAACTCATTAACTTCTTTACGCTTATCATTGAGTTTATCGCCGTAAACACTGCCGGCTATAGCAACGGCCCCGTCCACAATCATCATTGGGCTCTTACCAAGATATACTTTCGCTGCTTCATGAGCGGTCATAGCTACAAAGGCTTCTCCTGAGGTAGCCAAGTTTTTCGCAATGCGCACGCATTCATCGTGGGAGGCGGTGTCTTTTTTACTTGCGTCCTGAATAACTTCCCCAAGGTCATTTTCCGGACCCATTCTCGAGCCCCGCTCATCGGAACCAAGCATCTGGTTAATGCCGTTAGTTGTAACGCCATAAAGTTTTTTGCCGCTGGCAGCATAAATCAGGGCGGCAACATTGTCGCCGCTAAGCTGATCTATGGATAAGTCTTTATCTATAAGCTCGAATCCCGGTTTGGCGAGATCACCCAGCCCCTGTGATTGCAAGACGGACATGGAAGAAATGAAAAGAGATTCAAATCCGCTTATATTGCCTCTTTCCGCCGCGAAAAGAACAATATCCGAGCATTTTTGCGCGCGCATGACGTCGCTGGAAATAATGATGTCGCTTAATGCTAGCGCGAGGCCTTCATTATAGAGAATTTTTGCATCTTCTTTGCTGAGTTTGGCGAACTCTGGGATGTATTCCGTGGGGTCTCCGCGCAGCACATGATGCAGATCCACAAGACGCTCCAGGGAAAACTTGGTTTTATAAAAACGCAAGCGCTGTAGAGCTTGTTTTTTGTCTTCTTCGGCGGAAAGTTTGACGACCATGAAAAATCCCCTTCAAACAAAGTTAAAAAATTATCAGCAGAACATGTTCATGAAATCCCGACGGCGTTGTCAAGCCGAATAGATTCAACTCGTTAGGACGCGCATGAAAATTATCTTTTCACCTTCCGCAATCTGAACACATAGGAAATCACCTCAGCCACGGCGCGGTAGTGCTGCGGGGGGATTTCCTCGTCGATTTCCACGGTGGCATACAGCGCCCGCGCCAAAGGCGGGTTGCTGACCATGGGAACCTTATGCTCCTTGGCCACTTCGCGGATTTTCTGGGCGATAAAATCCTGCCCCTTGGCCACCACGATGG
>JACQAB010000073.1 GCA_016195205.1 Pseudomonadota bacterium | reverse complement strand
GGACGCGGGCGTGCCGCCGCAATCCGACTGGAAGACCAGTGAGAATTTGAAAAGCGCCACCATGGCCTATCCGCTGCCCACGCTTTACGCGCTGCAAGGGCTGGAGACCTATGGCTATGAGGGCGAGGTGGTGTTCCCCTTCCTGATCGAAAAAACTAATCCGGCCCATGGGCTGAAGCTGAAAAACCATCTGCAGGTTCTTGCCTGTTCCGATATCTGCGTGCCGGTTATGTATGATTTGGCGCTGGACGTGCCGGCGGGTTTCACGTCGGCGCCCGAAGCGACGGATCTTCTAAAATCCTGGCTGCCGCGCGTGCCCAAGGTGGATGACGGCACGGGTTTGACCCTGCAATCGGCGGCGTTGGTCAGCAAAGATGGCGCGAATGTCATTCAAATCGGCTTTTCTTCGCCCCAGCCGCTGACCGAAGCCGAGGTGATCATGGAACCGGGCGATGGCTCGGTGCTTCCCGTCGCCTCGGTGCGTGTGGTGCCGCCTAATGTGGAAGTTGTGCCGGGCCATGAAGCCCCGTTGAAAGACGTGGCGGGCAAAGAGCTTACCTTCACGCTGGTCGATAAAACCACGCGCCAGGCGGTAGAGAAAAAATTGTTGCTCACCGGTACCGCGCCGGTGGAGGTGCTCCCTGCTCTTGGCGCTACACCGCCCACGCCGCCTGAATTCACCAACCCACCCCCGCCGAAAGAGGTGCTGGATCTTGGCCTGATGATTCTTTTTGCCCTAATCGGCGGGCTGATTTTGAACCTGATGCCTTGCGTGTTGCCGGTATTGGCGTTGAAGGCCCTGTCTTTCTCCAGCCATGGCGGCGGCACGCCCGCCGGCGTGCGTTTAAGTTTTCTTTGCACCAGCGCCGGGATTCTTTTTTCTTTTATGGTGATGGCCGGGGGCATTGCCATCGTCAAACAGGCGGGGATGAGCGTGGGCTGGGGCATTCAGTTCCAGAACCCCGGCTTTCTTCTATTCCTGATCGCGGTGCTGTTACTGTTTGCCGCTAATTTATGGGGCTTTTTTGAAATCACGCTGCCGCGCGCCCTGGCCGACCGCCTGAGCTGGACGCAGGGCCACGGCAATTTGCTGAAAGATTTTTTATCCGGCGCCTGTGCCACGCTTCTGGCCACGCCCTGCAGCGCCCCGTTTCTGGGCGCGGCGGTAAGTTTCGCGCTGGCGGGCGGCGCGCTGGAGATTTTCGCCATTTTTATCGCGCTGGGCGTGGGCCTTTCCGCGCCGTTCCTGATCATCGCGGCTTTTCCGCGCGCCGCCACGCTGTTGCCGCGTCCCGGCAACTGGATGATCGGCTTGAAGCGCGTGCTTTCGGTCTTCCTGCTGCTGACGGCGGTGTGGATCGCCTGGGTGCTCAGCATGTCTTTCGCCATGCAGATGAAAACCGATACCGTCTGGAAAGATTTTAATGAGACCGAAATCCTTTCCGACGTTGAATCCGGCAAGGTAGTGTTTGTCGATGTCACGGCGGCGTGGTGTTTAACCTGTCAGGCCAATGCCCGCTTCGTGCTGGAACGCGCCGAGGTAAAAACCGCTCTTTCCGCGCCCGAGGTGGTTTTGATGAAGGCCGATTGGACGCGGCCCAGCGAGGTGATCTCGTCCTATCTGCGCCGGCACGGGCGCTATGGCATCCCCTTCAACATTATTTACGGACCGGGCGCCCGGGAAGGCCTTGTCTTGCCCGAACTGTTAACGCCTAACACCGTTCTGGAAGCCCTTAAGAAAGCGCATTGATCTCCCCCGCTTGCGCTTTAATGCTTAAACACTTAAATAAAGATCAGCTTTTCAAAGGAGAGCCATCATGACCATCAAAGTGGGCGACAAGTTTCCCTCCATCACGCTGAAGCGCCTGGGCGCCAACGGCATGGAAGACGTCAATACCGCCGAAATGATGCGCGGCAAAAAGGTGGTGCTGTTCTCGGTGCCGGGGGCCTTTACGCCCACCTGCTCGGCCAAGCACCTGCCGGGTTTTGTGGATCATGCCGGTGATTTCAAGCAAAAGGGCGTGTCTGAAATTCTCTGCACCGCCGTGAATGACCCGTTCGTGATGAGCGCCTGGGCCAAGTCCGGCAACGCCGAAGGCAAGGTCACCATGCTGCCCGACGGCAACGCGGCTCTGGCGCGCGCGCTAGGGCTGGAAATGGATGCCGCCGGTTACGGCATGGGCCAGCGCGGCCAGCGCTTTGCCATGGTCGTGGACAACGGCGTGGTGAAAGCCCTTAACGTCGAAGCGCCTGGAAAGTTTGAAGTTTCCAGCGCCGAGGCGATGCTGAAGGCCGTTTAATTCTCCGCCAAATTCTGTTATAATCGCACTATTCCGGCGGAAGCCCACGGCATTTTAGGGCGATGGTTATGAAAAGATTCTCCAAAACCCGGCTTGGCTTAGGCCTGCTGGCCATGCTTGCAGGCGTGGGGGCCACCAGCCGCGGGCCTTCCACCGAACAACGCATCACAGATCTTTTGACCGCCAACGCTTACTTATGTGGCGTACGCTATGAGAAAGGCGTAGATGAACTTAAAAATGATATTTTCTTTTTAAAAATGGCTGAACTCCGTGAAAGAACTTACGCCAACCAATACGAATATACTCACGCTTTGTCTAAAGCTGTTGGTGAATCCGAAAGGATTGTCGACAGATTTATCCAAGATAAATGCACGATCAGGCTGGCCAACGGCTAGGCTGGACCGGATTCACTTCATTTTCAATATCGCGCCGGTGGCTAGTTCATCGGCCCGTTCGTTTTCGGGGTGGCCGGAATGCCCGCGCACCCAGTGAAAGCGGATATCGTGCTTTTCCACCGCGGCGTCCAGGCGTTTCCATAAATCGACATTGGCCAGGCCGCCATTTTTCTTCCAGCCCTTGGCTTTCCAGCCCGCCATCCATTCCATTACGCCTTTTTGCACATACTGGCTGTCGGTATACAAATCCACCTTGCAGCGGCGCTTCAGGCTTTCCAGCGCGGCAATCGCGCCCATCAACTCCATGCGGTTGTTGGTGGTCGTGGCTTCCCCACCCGACATTTCCTTCTCCACGCCCTTACAGCGCAGAATAGCGCCCCAGCCGCCCGGCCCCGGATTGCCCGAGCACGCGCCGTCGGTGAAGATTTCCACGTGGCTAAGAGAATTCTGGCGAGAAGATGAAATCATTTCCCCTCCCCTTGAGGGCCCGGCTTCGCCAAGGCTACGCCGGGTCTTTTGCTCAAGCTCGTCCGCCGAAGCTTTAGCGTAGGCGGAAGGGGATAAAGGGGTGGGGTCAAAAAGTTGCTATCCAGCGTAAATGGTGGGGCCTTGAGAAATGTCACGTCCCACCCCACCCCTAACCCCTCCCTCAGAGGGAGGGGAATCCGGTTTCGCTTGCCGTGAGGATTTTTCAAGAAATTCATGCGGCCTGGATGCGGGTGAGGGAGTTATTGCGGAAGAACAGCAGTTTGCCGCGATATTCCAGCGGGTCTTTCACCTTCACCATGGTGCCGAGCGGGTGATTCAGCTTGTCGTAAAGGCGCGTAAGCAAAAAGCGCAAGGCAGCCCCGCGCAGCAGAAGCGGCAGAGCTTCCCGTTCGGCTTCCGACAGGGGCCTCCCGCTTTCATAGCCGCTTATCAAAGCTTCCATCCGGTCATGCGAGAAAGTTTTTTCATCTTCAAAGCACCAAGAGTTCACGCATACCGCGAGGTCATAGGCCAGAAGGTCATTACAGGAAAAATAAAAATCAATCAGCCCGCACAGCTTATCATTTTCAAAAAATACGTTGTCGGGAAACAAATCGGCATGGATCACGCCTTGCGGCAGGACTTTCGCTTTTTGCCAATGCTCTTTCAAATAAGAAAGCTCACCGGTAATCATCTCGGCCAGGCCCGGGGCCACCTGATCGACGCGGGATTCGCAGGCGGAAACCAGCTTTTCCCAGCCTGCCAGCGACAGGGCGTTGGCGCGCCGCGGTTCAAAATCCTGCGTGGCGCGGTGAAAATGGGCCAACGCCTCGCCCACCTGGCGGCAATGCGCGGGGGTAATGGCCGTGGTCATTTCCCCGTTCAGAAAACGCACAATGGCGGCAGGGCGTTCGCGCAGGGTTTGCAGAATTTCGCCGTTGCGGTCGGCAAGCGGCAGCGGGCAGGGGATACCCTTCAAGGCTCCGTGGCGCATCAGTTCGATGAAGAATGGAAGGTCTTCGCGCTTCACGCGTTTTTCATAAAGTGTAAGGATGTATTTACCGCTGCTAGTGACGATCAGATAATTCGTGTTCTCCACGCCTTCCAGAATTTCATGCATGGAAACCAGGCGGCCAAGCTCATAGCCGCTAAGAAGCTTTTCAAGCGCGGGCCGGGGGACTTTGGTATAGACGGCCATGAATTATTCCTCGTCTGGCTCGGCCTGAGGCTGGGGTTCCGGCGCAGGCGGCGGGGGCTCTTCATGCCCGCCGAACAAATCTTCCAGGAATCTTTTGAAATTGCCTAGCTGCGGAAGGCTATAGCCGCCGCCGAGTCCCGGCTCATCCGAAGGCGCCACCGAGGCCATATATCCCCGCCACAGCCGCGCGGGCATGCCGCCGCCGGCGACTTTATCCATGGGCTTGTTGTCGTCATTGCCCATCCACACGCCGGTGACCAGATTGCCCGTATAGCCCACGAACCAGGCATCGCGGTAATCCTGCGTGGTGCCGGTTTTGCCGGCTATGCGCTCGCCGTTAAAGGCCGCGCCCTTGCCGGTGCCATAGCTCACCACGGCCTTCAGGCATTCATCAAGATGGGAAATGGCGCCGCTGTCCACCAGTTGAGGCATGGAACGTTCCCCGCGTTGATACAAGACCTCGCCGCCCTTATGATGAATCTCTAGCACTCCAAAAGGCGTTACGGCTTCACCACCCGAGGCGAACACGGCATAGGCGCTGGTCAGATCCAGCAGAGTCACTTCGCTGGTGCCCAGCGCCAGACTCAAATCATTGGCGATAGGCGTGTGAATGCCAAGCTGCGCCGCCAGTTTGCGGATTTCCGAAATGCGCAGATGCTGCGCCACCCGCACCGTGGCCGTGTTCAGCGACAGGGCCAGCGCATCGCGCAAAGTTACCTCGCCATGATAGGTGCCGTCATAATTGGCCGGGGTCCACTTTCCGGCCTTAATGGGCGCATCCAGCACTTTATTGTCCGGCGTTAGCCCGTTCATGAAGGCATCCAGATAAATAAACGGCTTAAAAGCCGAGCCCGGCTGGCGCTTGGCCTGCGTTGCCCGGTTGAAAGGGCTTTCCACATAATTCCGTCCACCCAGCATCGCCCGCACCGCGCCGCCCGCTCCAAGAGTAACCAGCGCGGCCTGTTCCGCCTTTTTGGTCACGCCTTCGGAAGACAGCATGGATTGCACCTGGCGTTCCGCCATGCGCTGCATGCGTATATCCAGCGTGGTGCGCACGATAATGTCTTGCGGGGTAACATCGTCTTCATCTTGATCGCCGATCAGGTCGTTCACTTCGTCCATCACCCAATCGACGAAGTAATGCCCTTCGAAGGCGCCGCCCGGTTTACGCTTGGGCAGGGGCGAGCCGGGCTTAAGGGCATTGATTTTTTGCTTCTCGCTGAGAAAACCGGCATCGGCCATGGCTTGAATCACTACGCGCCCGCGGCCCAAAGCCGCCTGCGGATCGTTCAGCGGTGAATAATGCGAGGGCGCGCGTGGCAGGCCCGCCAGAATAGAGGCTTCCCGCAAGTTCACGTCATGTGCGGGCTTGTTGAAATAAAGCTGCGCCGCGGCATCCACGCCATAGGTGCCCGAACCCAGGTAAACGCGGTTCAGATAGGCGGAAAGGATTTCATCTTTTGAATATTTGTTTTCCAGCCAGATGGCCAGCATCGCCTCCTGAATTTTGCGGCGGAAGGTGCGCTGAGGTCCGAGGAACAAATTTTTAGCCAGCTGCTGGGTAATGGTGGAGCCGCCCTGCACCACGCGGCCGGCGAAAAAATTATGCACGCTGGCGCGCAGGATGCCCAGAAAGTCAAGCGCGCCATGGTCGTAAAAGCGCCGGTCTTCCACCGCCAGGAACGCCTTCACCAGATGCGGCGGCAGCGTGTCGACTGACACCGGCTCGCCGCGATAGCCGCCCAGGCGCGCGAATTCGGTGCCGTCGCGCGCCTGAAGGATAATGGCCGGATGCTGGCGCAAATCGGCGCGGCGCAGAATGTCGGGCAGCTCATAAGCGTACCAGCCCAGCGTTAGTCCGGCCAAAATGAAACCCCAGATCAATGCCAGCATCACCGCCTGAAATCGGGTTTTCGGCTTCATGCTCCGGCGCAAAAGCTTGAACAGCGCAGTGAAATGCGTGCTTAAGCGTTGCGAAAGGGTTTTTCCGGATGATCTTTTTCTTTTGGCCAAGGTGTAGAGGCTCGCAATGAAAGCGCGAGCCTAGCAAAGCGAATAAGGCTTCGGAAGGGCTGGCTTGCCAAGCCGAAGCAAGCGGCAGCGGGGCTGCGCCAGGCGTAGCAAGGCACAAACAGGATAGAGCCCGTCTACGCTCCCTAACGGGAGCTTCGCCGGGCACGCCTCGCCCCTGCGCTTTTTGCGGGCGGCCGCGCCACGCGTAGCCCCGCAGGGGCGAAGCGTGGTGCCGTTGGAGGGAATTGAACCCCCGACCTTGGCTTTACGAAAGCCCTGCTCTACCCCTGAGCTACAACGGCGTTTTTTAGGCAAATGCGGCGGCAAGGTAGCGCAGGCTGGGTGGGGGGTCAAACCTTAAAACACGGGTATAAGGGCCAACCTATCCGTTAGATGTCATCCCGGGCAAGCGACCTCCGCGAAAGCGGAGGGAGCGCGACCCGGGATCCCATTTAATTGTTTAATTCTTCGTATAAATCTTTCCAATCGCGATTAAATCCATGGATGAGATCGATTTTCCAGTCTCGTTGCCAGTGTTTAAGTTGTTTTTCGCGCGCAATGGCATCATAGACGTATGAATAACTCTCATAATAGACCAGCATTTTTAATCCATATTTTTTGGTAAATCCTTCAACATCTCCCATGCGGTGTTCGTATGTGCGCTTTGGAAGGTTGCTTGTCACGCCGATATACAAGGTACCATACGGTTTGTCGCAAAGAATATAAACGAAATAAGTTAGTTCGCGTGGCATGCAAAAACACCAAATGGGATCCCGGCTCTCCCCCGGATCAAGTCCGGGGTCGGCCGGGATGACAGCACGGGGGAAAGGACATTATTTATTTCTTTGCGGCGTCCTTCATCTTAACGCCATACAGCTCCAGCTTATGCCCCATCAGGCGATAGCCCAGTTTTTTGGCCACTTCCAGCTGCAGTTTTTCGATGGCGTCGTTGGTGAATTCGATGACCTCGCCCGAGTTCATGTCGATCAGGTGGTCGTGGTGGCCTTCGCGGGTTTCTTCGAAGCGCGCCCGGCCGTCGCCAAAATCATGCTTACGGATAACGTTGGCCTCTTCCAAAAGCCGCATGGTGCGATAAACCGTGGCAATGCTGATATGCGGGTCCAGCGCCGAGGCGCGCTGATACACCTTTTCCACATCAGGATGATCGGTCGATTCCGACAGCACGCGGCAAATCACCCGCCGCTGTTCGGTCATTTTCAAGCCGCGTTCGACGCAAAGCTGTTCCAGGCGCGAAGTCATGGCGGGGATATTAAAGAAGCTGGGCCTAAAGAGCAAATTTGATTAACAAAAACGGCTCCGTATAATGCCCGTTATGAAGATTCTAATCACAGGCGCCACCGGGTTTGTGGGTTCGGCCGTGACGCGGCGCCTTATCGCCGCGGGACACGAGCTGCGCGCTCTGGTGCGGTCCGACAGCGACCGGCGTAACGTGCTTGACCTGCCGGTCGAGTTGGCGGAAGGCAGTCTGGAGGATGAAGGCTCGCTGGTGCGCGCCGCGCGCGGCTGCAAGGGGCTTTTCCACATTGCCGCCGATTACCGGCTTTGGGTGCCCAATCCAAAACAAATGTATCAAACTAACGTGGTGGGCACCGGCCTGTTGATGGAAGCGGCGCTGAAAGCCGGGGTGGAACGCATTGTTTACACCAGCTCGGTGGCCACGCTGGGTTATGCGCCAAAAGGTGCCGTGGCCAACGAAGACACGCTGGTCAGCGAAGCCGACATGATCGGGCCCTACAAGCATTCCAAATTCCTGGCCGAAAAGCTGGTCAGCGAACTGGCCCTGGAAAAGCGCCTGCCGGTGGTGATTGTCAATCCGTCCACGCCTTTGGGCCCGCGCGATTTAAAACCCACGCCCACCGGACGCCTGGTGATCGACGCCGCGCGCAAACGCATGCCGGCCTATGTGGATACCGGGTTGAACATCGTGCATGTCGATGACGTGGCCGAAGGCCATTTACTGGCCTTTGAAAAGGGCGTGGTGGGCGAGCGGTATATTCTGGGCGGCGATAACCTGGAATTGTCCGAGCTGCTGCGCCTGATCGCTGAAACCGCGGGTTTCAAGCCGCCGCGCATCAAACTGCCGCGCAAGGCTTTATTCCCCATCGCAGATCTTCTGGAAGGAATTGCTACCCTTACCGGGATCGAGCCGATGTTCACCACCGACAGCCTGCGCATGGCCGAACATAAAATGTTCTTTTCTTCCGCCAAGGCCGAAAGTGAATTGAGCTATACGCACCGCCCGGCAAGCAAAGCCGTGCAGGATGCCTATAAGTGGTTTAAAGAAGCCGGGTACTGCTAGCGGTGGCCGAAGCTGCGTAGGCCATAGGGCCGCGGATTTCCCGCAGGACGGGCGGAGCTTCTAAGCCTCTGGCCCGTCATATGAGCTTCGCGCGCTCCTTCAACCATTGCCCTTAATCCATAATATCGGGATTGCCCTTGCGGTCCGGAAGCAAAGAATTCTCCCGAAGGCTGCGGAGGAACGGAGGGGCCCTTCGGCGGCGGCGCGGGAGCGAATGTCGGCGGTGAGCGAAATTTTACAGTGCGCTCGGAGGATTGATCGAAACCAGCAAGCAGGCCGTGAAGGCCCGAGACTGACATTAAGCGCTTATACATTTTATTCTCCCGCGCTAAACTCGAGTGGAGGGAACGAATTTATCCATTTTTTATGGGCATAAGACAAGTTATTTATGGTGGGAGACGGCCATTAATATGTTAAAAAACCCCACCGGATTCATGGAGAGTTTCTAACCAATGCTTGCTGTTCTTACCGCCCTTTCGCTTACGGTCTGGGTTTATCTTATCGCGTTTCGCGGCATGTTCTGGCTGGAAAAGCCCCAGCCCTGGCCCGAAAACGCGCCGCTGACCACGCCGGATGTAGCGGTTATCGTCCCCGCGCGGAACGAAGCTGGAGTGATTGCCCGCGCCATACGCTCACTGCTGAACCAGGATTACACCGGTCCCTACACTATTTTTCTGATCGACGACCATTCCACCGACAACACCGCGCAGGTGGCGCGCGAGGTGTCGGAACGCCTGTACCAAATGGCGCGGCTGAAAATCGTATCGGCCCCCACGCTGCCCGAGGGCTGGAGCGGAAAATTATGGGCCATGAACGCGGGCGTGGAAGCCGTGAAGCGCGAGATGCCCAAGGCCGATTACATCCTTTTCACCGACGCGGATATTGAACACGGGCCTTCTTCGTTGCGCGAGTTGGTGGCGCGCTGCGAGAAAGACAAATTATCACTGGCCTCTTTCATGGTGAAACTGAACTGCCAAAGCTGGGCCGAAAAATTTCTTATCCCGGCCTTTGTGTCGTTGTTCCTGTTCTATTACCCCTATAAATACGTGCGTGATCCGAAAAGCAGCGTGGCGGCCGCGGCGGGCGGGGCCATGCTGGTGCGCGTTAAGGCGCTGGAAGCCGCTGGGGGC
>JACQAB010000101.1 GCA_016195205.1 Pseudomonadota bacterium | reverse complement strand
CGCTCTTCCGATCTTGCTTAGCTCTGTGATTGAATCTAGGGCTGCGCGTTATTATAAAAGCTACTCCCCAGCCGCGCGTACCCCTCCCCTTTATCCCCTCCCTCAAGGGGAGGGGAAATTATTCTTAAGCAGCCTGGGCCTTGGCCTGATCAGTAAACACGCTTCTGCCGTCCACCACCGTTTGTTTCACGCGGCCCATGACCGGGAAGCCGTCATAGGGAGTGTTCTTGGATTTTGAGCGCAGCTTATCGGCCAGAATTTTCCACGGCGCGTCGGTGTCAAAAATCACCAGATCGGCTGCGGCGCCCTTGGCCAAACGTCCGGCTTTCAGGCGCAGAATATCGGCCGGGCCGCTGGTCAGCCGCGCCAGCAGGTCGGGCAGTTTCATTTTGCCCTCATGCACCAGCGTTAAACTGAGTGGCAGCAGGGTTTCCAGCCCCACAATGCCGAACGCCGCCTGCGGGAAGGGCAGGCGCTTTCCATCCACGTCTTCGGGCGCGTGGATGGTGCCGTCGGCCACGGCTTCGGCAATGGCCCTGCGGTTGGCGTCATCGCGCAGCGGCGGCATCATTTTCGTGAAGGTGCGGTAGTCGCCCACATCGTTTTCCGTGAGCGTAAAATATTGTGGGCAGGTGGAGCAGGTGACTTTTAATCCACGCGCCTTGGCCTTGCGGATGAGGTCGGCTGATTCCGCCATGCTGATCGGGCCGATATGCAGACGCGCACCGCTGGCTTCGGCCATGCGCAGGTCGGTCATGACCTGAACTGGTTCCGCCTCGGGCGCAAGGCCAGCAAGGCCCAGATGCGTAGCCAGGGCCCCGCCGTTCATCTGCGCGCCTTCGCTTAAATCAGGATGCATGGCGGGCTGCAGCACCAGCAAATCGAAGCTCCGCGCATAGGAAAGCAGCCGCCGCAGCAGCTTCAAATTTGATACCGCGCGCGTGCCGTTGGTGAAGCCAATGGCGCCGGCCTCGGCCAGCAGGCCCATTTCAGTCATTTCCTTGCATTCACCGCCCACGGTAAGCGCGGCGTAGGGGAAGCATTTCACGCTTTTAGTCTGGCGTGCGCGGCGTTCGATATACGAAACGCTGGCCACGTTATCGATCAGCGGATCGGTGTTGGGCAGGCATCCCACCGATGTTACGCCGCCCGCCGCGGCGGCTTCGCCTAGCGAGATGAAATTTTCTTTATGCTCGTTGCCCGGTTCGCCGGTGTTCACCTGCATATCGACCAGGCCGGGGGCAAGGCACGCGCCGCGCACATCCACCACCTGCGCGCCTTCGGGGGGCTTCACGTTCGGGCCCAGATCGGTAATCAATCCATCTTCCACCAGCAATGTGCCTTTTACATCCAGCTTGCTGGCCGGATCGATCAGCCTGGCGTTGATATAGGCGGTGCGGCCGGTGTTTTTGCTCATTGCGCGGCCTCCGCCAATCCCGCGCGCTGCAGCGGACGGCTAAGCAGATCAAGGCAGGCCATGCGTACGGCCACGCCCAACTCCACCTGTTCCAAAATCATGCTGCGCTGGATGTCGTCGGCCACTTCACTGTCGATTTCCACGCCGCGGTTCATGGGGCCGGGATGCATGATCAGCGCGTCGGGCTTGGCATAGGCCAATTTTTTCCGGTCGAGGCCGAAAAAGTGGAAGTATTCGCGCGCCGAGGGGATGAAGGCGCCTTCCATCCGCTCTTTCTGCAGGCGCAGCATCATGATGATGTCGGCATTCTTCAGGCCGGTTTCCATGCGGGTGTGAACCTCGCAGCCCAGCTGCGCCACATCACGCGGCAGCAGGGTGTAAGGCGCCACTACGCGCACCTGGGCGCCCAGCTTGTTCAACAGGAAGATGTTCGAGCGGGCCACGCGGCTATGCAGCACATCGCCGCAAATCACCACGTTCAGGCCTTCCAGCTTCTTCTTGCGGCGGCGCATGGCCAAGGCATCGAGCAGCGCCTGGGTGGGGTGTTCGTGTTGGCCATCACCGGCATTGATCACCGAGCAGTTCACTTTGTCGGACAGTAGCTTCACCGCGCCCGAGGCCGGATGGCGCACCACCAGCACGTCGATATGCATGGCGTTCAGCGTCATCGCCGTGTCGATCAGGGTTTCGCCCTTGCGGAAACTGGAAGCCTCGGCGTCCATGTTGATGACGTCGGCGCCCAGGCGCATGGCGGCCAGCTCGAACGAAGCGCGGGTGCGGGTGGAAACTTCGAAGAAAAGGTTGACGACCGTGCGGCCTTTCAGGCGGTTCCCCTTACGCTGGGGCTCACGGTTCATTTCTATATAATTCTCAGCCAGGTCGAGGATCGTATTGATCTCGCCGGCATTAAGTTCTGCGATACCTAGCAGATGGCGGTGTTCCAAAAGCATCGGGGCCAGAACCTACCAGCCGCTTTACTTTCAAGCAAATGGACTTTCTGTATACGTTAAATACGTGCCTTTAGGGGATATCTCGATCCTGGCCGTGATGCCCAGGGGGAGGGTGGTCATCTTTTTCCCATGGCCGCAGGGGAAGTTCCAGACCACCGGGACATGGGAGGGAAGCACCTCTTTCAGGATGGCCAGGATGTCGCGGCCCCATTCGCCATTGGAATCTTCGCGGAATCCGGCGAATTCGCCGACGATCAAGGCGCCGATGCGCTGAAGTTTCCCGGTGTTTTTAAAGTGCCAAAGCTTGCGCTCGATATCGCTGATTTTTTCGCCCGCGTCGTCCTCAAGGAACAAAATGGCGCTGCTCATATCAATCTCATCCTTGGTGGCAATCATGTGCTGCAGCAGGGTGATGTTACCGCCGATGATTTTGCCTTCGGCCTTGCCTTCGCGCATGCAGCGCCCTTCGGGGTAATGAATGGGCTGGCCTGTGGGGATTTTGCCGGTGAGGAACTGCGTAAGGAAATTCAGGTTATAGGCGTCATGATCGCCCGACAAATTCATCAGCAGCGGTCCGTGAAACGTCACCAGGCCCGTGCGCTGGTGAATAGCAAGCATCAATGTGGTCAAATCGGAGAAGCCGCAGAAAATTTTCGGGTTCTCGGCGATCACATCGAATTTCAGGTGCGGGATCACGCGGTACGAGCCAATGCCCCCGCGTGGCGCCAGAATGGCGTCGATCGAGGGATCTTCCACCATGTCCATGATGGCCTGGGCGCGGTCTTCGTCGGTGCCAGCCAGCTGAAAATGCTTTTCGGTGTTCTGCGGATGCACGAAAACCGAAAAGCCCATGTTCTGCAGGAAAGACTTGCCGATTTCGATCACATCGGGCGTAGCCAGCCGCGCGGGCGAGACAATCCCGATTTGTGAAGCGGGATGAAGGGCTTTGGGTTTGATGAGTTTGTTGGGCATGAGATGAATGCTCGGCTGGTCTATCTTGTATAGGCTTCTATAATAAAAAAACCGAACTCTTTCTGGTCTAAAAAGCGTGGGACATGGAGTGCATGAATACCGAATGAATTTTGGCCCAGGTTATCGGATTTATCTGGGGTTTGATGGAGAAACGCTGGTCATTCTTTTGGGCGGCGGCTCTAAGCAGCGGCAACAGAAAGATATTGATGCGGCTCATGCCCGTTGGCAGGATTACAAATGGCGCAAGAAATGAGAGAGAGCAAAATGCCTTTAACGCGGCCTTTTAAGGAACTGGTGCAAAAACGCGTGCGGCGTGATCCAGCGTTTCGCGAAGCCCTGCTTGCCGAAGCCATTAATGAACTACTATCGGGCGATTTTGAAGTAGGCAAGGTAATCTTGCGCGATTTTATCAATGCCACCATCGGTTTCGAAAAGCTTGCCAAGGCCACCGGCGCGCCTTCGAAAAGCCTGATGCGCATGTTCAGCCCCAAGGGCAATCCCAGCAGCCGTAATCTTAATGCCGTTATAAGCCATTTGCAGAAAGTCAACGGGCTAAGCCTTGAAGTTCGGTCGGCTTCATAATGCCCACCGTCCAGACACTTGAAATAACCGAAGACGAAAACGGCCTGCGGCTTGACCGATGGTTTCGCCGTCATTTTCCGGGCGTAACGCATGGCCGCCTTGAAAAATTGCTGCGTACCGGGCAGGTGCGGGTCGGGGGCGGACGAATAAAAGCCAGCCACCGGCTGGAAGCCGGGCAGAAAATCCGCATCCCGCCCCTGCCGGAGTCGGCGCTTACCCTCCCAGAAAAGCGCGAAAGCGTGGAACCCACCACGCGCGAGCGGCAGAAGCTGAAAGACAGCATTTTGTACGAAGATGACGACGTGCTGGTCATCAACAAGCCCGCCGGCCTGGCCGTGCAGGGCGGCACGGGCATCTCGCGCCACCTGGATGGTTTCCTGCGCGCCATGTATGGTGATCAGCAAACGCCCAAGCTGGTGCACCGGCTGGATAAAGACACCAGTGGCGTGCTGGTGCTGGCGCGCAATGATTTTGCCGCCGCACGGCTTTCGGAAAGTTTCCGCAACCGCGCCACGCGTAAATATTACTGGGCGCTTACCTATGGCATGCCAAAACCCAAGCAGGGAAAAATTTCGCTGCCTCTGGCCAAAGGCAAGGGTGAGAAAATCGTCGTGGATGAAAAAGAGGGCAAGCCCGCCATCACTCTTTACCAGGTGGTGGAAAGCGCCATGCGCACGGCCTTTGTGGCTCTGTGGCCTTTAACCGGACGCACCCACCAACTGCGCGTGCATATGGAGGCGATCGAGGCCCCCCTGCTGGGTGACCCGCTGTATGGCGAGGTGAACAAGATCGGCGGGGAATTAAGCATTAAAAGGCTGCATTTGCATGCGCGGCGGCTCATCCTTCCTCACCCCCGCCCCAAAAAAGGCAGAAAGCTGATCGACGTTACGGCGCCCTTGCCCGCCGACCTGAAGGAAAGCTGGAAGTTCTTTGAATTTCCGGAGGATGACGGGGACCCCTTTGCATCTTATGGCAAGGAGTTCTAAAAATACTTTAGCCAGCCGAAAGAGGATATCCCATGAAAACCATTGCCAGAATTATTGCCACGCTTGTGGTGTTTGCCATTGTCGTGCCGGTGATTGCCCTGGGGGTATTTTTCGCCACCTTCGACGCCAACAAATTCAAAGACCAGGTTGCGCATCAGGTCAGCACGGCTTTGGGCCGTGAGGTGGCCGTGGCCGGTCCGGTGGGCCTTAGCCTGCATGAGGGCATCGCCTTAAGCTTGAAAGACGTGCGCATTGGCAATCCGTCCGGCTTCGCGGAAAAGGATTTTGCCAGGGCCGGCACGCTGTTCGTGTCGCTGAACTGGCAGGCGCTTTTGATGCGCAAGGTGGATGTCAGCAAAATAACGCTGGCCGATGCCAACCTGTCGCTGATTACCACTGCCTCGGGCCAGAACAACTGGGATTTCCCGATGGGCCAGAAGGAAAAGGCCAAAACCGAAGGCAAGCCCCAGGCCAACATGCTGGATGAAATCGCCGCCGCCGCGAAGGAAAACCGCGCGCCCGATTTCAGCATCAACAGCGTGGCGCTGAATAATGTCGAGCTCACCAATGTTTCGGTGAAACAGGTGGATATGCGCGGCGGCAAAAACCAGGAATTTGTGGTGGCGCATGCGCTGCTGAAGGTTCCGGCGTCGGGCTCTTTCCACGCCGAGGGCAAGGGGCTGGTGAACGGCGCCGTGTTTGACATGCGGGTCGATACCAAGAAAAGCCTGCGCGAAGTGCGCGAGGGCTCATCCATCCCGCTGGATCTGCATGTGGGTTATGCCGGGCAGGCCTATGACCTGAAGGGCAATTTTTCCTTTAAAGGTAAAATCTATCGCTTCGACAATCTTGAGGCGGCCCTGTTTGGTTCCAGCTTCACCGGCGCCTTGCAGGCGGACCTGGGCGGAACGGTTCCTTACCTTACCGGTAATCTGGCCACGCCTGAATTTGATCTGACAAAGCTTTCTTCCGCGCGAACCGATAACGGCCAACTGCGTGCCATTCCCATCGCGGCTTCGGCGCAGACGCCCAACCTGGTGGTCTTGCGGAGCTTCAACAGCGATCTGGGCTTTTCCACGCCGAAGCTGGTGGCCAGCCCCACCATGGTTCTGGAAAACATCAACACGCGCATCAAAGTGACCGGAGGCGTGCTGCGGCTTGAGCCGGTGAAGGTGACCTATCAGGGCGTCACTTGGGAGGGCGATATTTCCGCTGATGATGCAGCCACGGTGCATGTCGCGATTCACGCGAACAATGTGGATTACACCACGCTGGCGCAGGGCTTTGGCGCCAAATCGCCGGTGAATTCGAAGGGCGACATTTCCTTCGATCTTACCGGCCGCGGCCTTACCGCCCAGGCCTTCATGGCCACGGTTTCCGGAAAAGTGGAAATCACCTCCGGATCGGGCAATGTGGACTGGAGCGGCGGGAACGGCATCGGCGGGGCGCTGATGAAAACCCTGTTGCCTGCGTCAGCCACCGAAAAACCCAAGCTGACCTGCGCGGCCATTCGCTTTAACGCGCAAGACGGCGTGCTGCATTCCAACGGGGTTTTGCTGGAAAGCAACTATGCCACCGTAGGCGGCGAGGGTTCGGTCAATCTGAAGAACCAAAGCGCCGATCTGCTGCTGCGTCCGGTGCCCAAGGGCGTAACCACGGTCACCAGCCTTACCTCGGCCGTGCCCATTCGCGTGTCGGGCGCTCTGGCCAACCTCAGCTATTATCCGCAGGCGGATGCCGTGCTGGAACGGGCGGTAGGTGGCTTGCTGGCTCCGGGCCAGAAGGTTTCCACCGGCGTGCCGCGCGTGGATGCGAATGCCAGCGGAAATCCGTGCCTTGCGGCGCTGAACAACCCGCAGCCCATTATGCTTGATCCGCCCGACACCAAGCAGGTGATCAAAGATATCGGCAAAACCGCCAAAGATACTTATAAGGGCCTTGGCAAAGCGATTAAGGATCCCAGCAAAGGCCTAGGCGATATTCTTAATCAGGTCACGGGAACGCAGCCTGCGCCAGCCACCGCGCCTGCCACGGCGACGGCTCCCGCGCCTGCGGCCACACCAATGGCCACGGCGCCTGCCGCCGCGGCACCTGCCGCGAAGCCTAGCCAGGAAGAAAAAGCTATGGACGCCATCAAGGGCCTGTTCGGCAAATGACGCGCGTTTAAAACGCGTGTCATCCCGGAAGACGCGAAGCGGCTATCCGGGATCCCATTTGGTTTTTTTAAACAAGCAAAATAAAATGGGATCCCGGCTCTCGGCTTCGCCTCGGCCGGGATGACAATCTTGAGGTTCCATGAAGCGTTTCTATAAAGAAGCCAAAGCCGCGAAAGGCGAGGACGGCTTTGCCGTTCTGCTTGACGGCAAAAACCTGCGCACGCCGGGCGGGCAGTTTCTTATTCTTCCCAATCTGCGATTGGCGGAAAGCATCGCCGAAGAATGGCAGGCACAGAAAGATGACATCCGCCCCGCCACCATGCCACTGATGCAGCTGACGGCCACTGTGCTAGATCATCTTTCCTCGCAGCGTGCCGCGATGACCGAGCGCCTGCTTTCCTGCGTGGAGACCGATGTGTTGTGCCTGCGCGCCGAAACCCCGCCGGAATTGCGGGTCCATCAGGAAAAACACTGGCAGCCGCCGCTGGACTGGCTGAAAAAGACTCATGGCATCGAATTGAAAACGGGGCTGGGGCTGAAAGCGCCGCGCCTGTCTTCCGCCGCCCAGGCGGCTTTTGAAAGAAAACTGTCGGCTTTCGATAACTGGGTCTTTATGGGCGTATACGAAGCCGCCGCGGGCAGCGGCTCGCTGGTGTTGGCCCTGGCGCTTTATGAAAAAGAATTGAATGCCCAGCAGGTGTTTGAACTGGCGGAACTGGAGCGGATTTTTCAGGCGCAAAAATGGGGCAGCGATGCGGAAATGGAAAAACGGCGCAACGCCGTGCGCGCGGAACTGGCGGTGATTGAACGGTGGTTTGGGCTTTTATGTTAAGGAGATCCCGGATAATCGCTTTGCGATTTCCGGGATGACAATCGCTTTAAGCGATTGTCACTTCCGCAGCGGCTGCGCGCCTTCGGTGGCCGGAGCCGCGGACTGGCCTTCTTCTTCCTTGCGGTCGAAGGTGATTTTTCCGATGTCCGAATTCTGCACCGTCATCCCAATCTGCTTATGCCGGTATTGGCGGCTTACGCTGCGCAGCTGGGCGTAAAAATCGACCGAGCTTTTCTCCAGCGCATCCAGCGCATCGATCGAGCGCGAACGCTTATCCAGCATGGTGGCCGTCAGGTCGGCGATGATGTAATGGTTGCGCGTTTCAACGCCGCCCGTGGCTTCCACCACATAGCTCCAGGGCGAGGCAATGGTATCCACCGCAAAGCCGACCACGTCACGCGGGTTCGAAGGGCCAAGAATGGGCAGCACCAAATAGGGGCCTTCCGGCAGACCCCAGACATGCAGCGTCTGGCCAAAATCGGCATCCACGGGGAGAACACCGCCTTCCGATGCCAGGTCGGCCACGCCGCCTAGGCCGGCAATGCTGTTCACCAGAAAGCGATTGAAGGTTTTGCCGGCATCTTTCACGCGGCCCTGCAGGACGGCGTTCATGAATACAATCGGCTCGTTCGAGTTTTGCAAGATGTTGTGAACCACGTCCTGCGCAAAATCGGGCATCACTTCGCGGTAAACCCATGCAGCAGGACGCAGAAGAATTCTGTCCACAAAATGGTTGAAATCAAAAATGACGCGGTTCGCGGATTCCAGCGGATCGCTGGCCTCGTCATAATCGGCTTGCGTGCCGGGCGCAGTGGCGCAAGCACCAAGGCTGGTCAGCAGTACGAGAGCTGCAAAAATAGAGAAAAGACGAAAGGATTTCATCGCGACGGAAGGAAGAGTTACCTGCTTCGCTGAATATGGCCGAAAATCGTCAACGGTGTCTTTATTTTGCATGGTTTTTTAGTCACTGTCGGCTGGGTTAAGGGGTTTTCCTAACAAGGCGGGAGTAAAAAGGAAAGTCGTGAACAGAACGTAAAAGAGGGAAAGGGCAAGGAGTAGTCCCATTGATGCAGTTCCAGGATGGTTCGAAAGGGATAGTGACCCAAAAGCCACAAAAGCTGTGGCGGCGCTGGCAAGAACTGCCCTGGCCATGCTGGATTGCAAGGGCTTTTCAAATCCCTGCCGCCAATAAATAACGAAATAGATGGAATAAGAAACGCCAAGCCCCAAAAGTAGCGGTAGGGCAATGATATTTGCAAAGTTTAAGGGCATATCCACCGCTGCCGCCGTTCCCAAAGTCAGCACGAAGGCCAGAATCAGGGGGGCCAGAACAAAAGCGGTATGTTTCAGGTTGTGCATGATGATGAGCAGCAGCAAGAAGATCGTTACGCCGGAATAAAGCGCGGCCTCGGCAAAAGCCCGGCGGATGGTTTTGGATGATTCTTGAATCGACACGGCCGTGCCGGTGGCCTCGGGCGCGACGCTGCGCACGGCCTCGGCGAATTTCACCAGCGTGTCACGCTTTTTAGGATCGCCTTTTGGATAAACCTCTACCCGTGCCTTGCTGTCCGAAGAAATCCACTCGCGTCTAAGGTCGTCGGGAATGTTTCTGATGTCGATCACATGAGGCGTAAGGCGCTCGTCCAGTTCAGCTAGGGATTTCGCTACGCTGCGGCGCATGTTGTTGGAAGCCGTTTGCAGCGGGCCATCGTCCAGCTTCGCCATGCGGCGCAAGTCTTCTGAAAACAGATAGGCGTCGGTTCCGGTCAAAAAGCCGATTTTGTCGGCAAGGGCCTGGGTCGATTGCCGCAATTCGTCGGGCGAGGGCGGCGGCATGCTTCCCGGCGGATGCAGGCTGGGGTTCAGAAGGTTGTAAGTATCTTTCAGCAGGGCGATTTTTTTAGCCTGTTCTTCCGGCACCAGCGAGGAAAGCGTCAGGGCTTTATCCACTTCCGGCCGGGCGCTCAGGCGTGTGGCCAGTTGTTCGGCCGCTTCAGAATTGGCGGCAAGAATATCGATGGTGTAGGGCGTGGTGTCGGGATCCTGCATAAGGTCGGTCATGGTCGAGACCGATTCCGTATGCGGGTCTTTCAAATTCAGCGGATCAAAATCGAAACGCAGGAAAAAGCAAATGCCAATGCCTACGAAAAACAGCGCCGCGAAAAACACCAGCACCTGCCAGCGTTGTTCGGCGATCAGCGCATCAAGCCCGGCCGCCCAGCGGAAGCCCACGGGTTCCGGCTCGGGCTTTGGCTTGGTGAAGCGCAGCAGGGCAGGCAACAGGGTGATGTTCAGCGTAAAGGCAATCAGCATGCCGCCGCCGGCAATCAGCCCCAGCTCGGCCACGCCGCGATAGCTGGTGGGCGTGAACGACAAAAAGCCCGCGGCGGTAGAGAGCGCTGCCAGGGTCAGCGGCACGGCGATGCGTTTGGCCGTAAGGCGCAGAGCTTCGGCAAAGTCGGGCTTTTCGTGCCGCACATCGCGATAGCGCACGCCGAACTGGATGCCAAAATCCACGGCAATGCCGGTAAACATCACCGCAAACGCCACCGAAATCAGGTTCAGCGAATGCACCATGAAAAGGGCGAAGGCGGTAGTCATCGCCAACCCGCAAAACAGCGTAATGAAAATAGGCAGAATGATGCGCCACGACTTCAGGCTCATATAAAGGATCAACCCGATCAGCGCGATGGAAATGGCCAGCGCCCATTGCATGCCCTTGGCGACCGAAGCGAATTCCTCGTCGGCCAGGGCCACTGGGCCGGTCAGGCGCACCGTGACGCCGTAGCGGTTTTCAATATTCTGCAACTCCACGATATGGCGCACATAGCCCGAAGACTTGGCGCCGGGCGACAGATCGGAATAATCCAGCACCGGCTGGGCTAGGATAAAGCGGCGCTTTTCAAATTTGCTGGGATCTTCGGAAGCAAACAAACTGCCCCAAGCGTCGGGATCCAGCGGATGCAGCAGAACCTTCTGCAGCGTGTTATGCAGGCGTGAAAACAAGCCCGAGATATCGCTTTCCTTCACCACACCGGCCTTCACCCCATCCACCATATTGGAAATCAGGTTGAACAACCCGCGCGGCGAGGGATCGGCGGCCAGCGAGGCCAGCATCGGTTGGGCGCGGATAATCTGCTCGGTGGCCGAGGCAATGTCGTCGATCGGCAGAAGCAGAAGCCCGTAATGCAGGAAATAGGGGTTGGCCTCGGGCCGCCGCACGGTTTTGAACAGATCAGGCCGGTCGGAAAGCGCGTCGGCAATTTTATCGGCGGCCAGGTCGGTTTCCGCGCCATTGCTGCCGTCAATCACGATCACCAGCAAATCGTCGCGCTGGGGAAAGGCTTTGGAAAAGGCGATTTCATTTTGCCGCCAGGCCGATTTTTCATCCAGCAGCGTGGTGACATCGGTATTGATAGAAAAATTCGCCGCCGCATAAAATGCCGCGGCCAGCGCCAGCAGAACGATGACGGCAATCGTCACCCGCGCATAACGGCGTGCGGCATCCACGACGATGGCAACAAGTTTTTGCAGCATGGGGGAAAGATTACCCTAAATTGTCACCCCCGCGAAGGTGGGGGTCCATCTGAAAAAAGGACTCTTTTAGATGGATGCCCGCCTTCGCGGGCATGACATTATTTATTGATCTCGCTGTCCTTAAAGAAGAACGCAATTTCGGCGCGGGCGGCTTCAAGCGAATCGGAGCCATGCACCGAATTGGCCTCGATGGATTCGGCGAAATCCTTGCGGATGGTGCCGGGCGCGGCGTTGGCCGGATTAGTGGCGCCCATCACGTCGCGGTTCTTGGCCACGGCGTTTTCGCCCTCCAGCACCTGAACCACCACGGGGCCCGAAGTCATGAAACTGCAAAGATCGTTAAAGAACGGGCGGGCTTTGTGCACGCCATAGAAGGCCTCAGCCTGGTCTTTGGAAAGAGTCATGTGCTTTTGCGCCACGATGCGCAGGCCCGCTTTCTGAAACCGTTCATTGATTTTGCCGGTC
>JACQAB010000089.1 GCA_016195205.1 Pseudomonadota bacterium | reverse complement strand
TATACCCGAACAAATTATTAGGTCCGGCGCTTTAGAACGTGTTTCGCAGGCCATGATCGGGCAGAAAGCGGTTTTCGAATGCGATGATTTAGGAAAAATCGAGGCCGGTGTATCGACCATTGCCATCGATCCTTCCAATGCGAAAGAAAAACCTCATCATCCTGAAGTGATTGTCGCTTGCTTCGTTGATCGGCCCGGCAGTGTTTCGAGTAGAAGAATTTCTCTTGACCAGGTCAGGATGACATGAGCGCCCCCTCCAACCAAAATGCCAAGCAGCCGAAAACTTTCGCTTTCACCCCGGCCAATCTGGCCGAGGCGAAGAAGATTATGGCCAAATACCCGGCCGGGCGGGAAGCCAGCGCGGTGATCCCGTTGCTTGATCTGGCGCAGCGCCAGCACGCCAACTGGCTGCCTATCGCCGCCATGGATGTGGTGGCCGATATGCTGCGCATGCCGCGCGTGAAGGTGTATGAAGTCGCCAGTTTCTACACTATGTTTAATCGTGCGCCGGTGGGAAAGCACCTGCTGCAGGTTTGCACCACCACGCCGTGCTGGCTGTGCGGTTCCGGCGCGCTGATGAAAGTCTGCAAAGACAAGCTGGGCCTTGAGGGCAACGACACCACCAAAGACGGAATGTTCAGCCTGATGGAAGTGGAGTGCCTGGGCGCCTGCGTCAACGCCCCCATGGTGCAGGTGAATGACGATTATTACGAAGACCTGACCGCCGAAACCTTCTCGCGCCTGCTGGATGATCTGGCGGCGGGAAAGAAAATCAAAATCGGCTCGCAAACCGGGCGGCAGGGCTCGGCCAAGATGGGGCACAAAAGATGACCCCGCAAATACTTGTCTCGATTGATCAGAAAGGCATCCTTGACGGAAGTGCTGCGACTTCCATTCTTCAGGAATATCGCGATGCGATGGGAGATTTGACTGCAAAAATAGAGTTGCGCATTGGCCCGGCCGTGCAGGCCACAACGCCGGAATTCTGGGCCACCTTGGTATCTCCGGCCGTGGACAAGGCGGTCGCGGAAATAGAGAGTTTCAATGACCGGAAATCCGTCGATGCCACGGCATGCAGGCTAAGTGAACATCTGGACTTGGGCTTTGCCCCCGAGGTCACGAACAGAAGTCATTTTCAACATCGCTTTGGAAGAATTTTTCATGCCTGCACGCGTCAGATGAGCTTCTTTGGTGAATTGCTGGAAACCCGCGACGGCGATATCGCCAAGCACCGCCGGCAAATGAAAAGCCGGATTGGCTTTTACCTGGGGAGAGCCTAGATGCTCGCCGAGAAAGACAAAATCTTCACGAATTTATACGGCTTCGAGGACTGGCGCCTGGAAGGCGCTTCGAGGCGCGGCATATGGAGCAACACCAAAGACCTGGTGGGCCTTGGCCGCGGCAAAATCATCGCCGAAATCCGTGACAGCGGCTTGCGCGGGCGGGGCGGGGCGGGATTCGGCACGGGCATGAAGTGGGGCTTCATGCCGCAGCTTGGCGAAAGGCCGCATTACCTGGTGATCAACGCCGATGAATCCGAACCCGGCACCTGCAAAGACCGCGATATTCTAAGGTTTGATCCGCACCGTTTGCTGGAAGGCATGCTGATCGCCGCTTTCGCCGTGAATGCGCATGCGGCTTATATTTATATCCGCGGCGAGTTCGTGAACGAGGCCAAGAATCTGCAAGCCGCCATCGACGAAGCCTATGAGGCGAAGTTACTGGGGCCAAACGCGGCCGGTTCCGGCTGGGATTTGGATGTTTACCTGCATCGTGGCGCGGGGGCCTATATTTGTGGTGAAGAAAGCGCGCTGCTGGAAAGCCTGGAAGGTAAAAAGGGCCTGCCGCGCAATAAGCCGCCCTTTCCGGCCAATGCGGGCCTTTATTCCTGCCCCACTACCGTGAATAACGTGGAAACCATCGCCGTGGTTCCGGAAATCCTGCGCCGGAGCAAAGAATGGTTCGCCGCCATCGGCCGCGAGAAGAATACGGGCACGAAAGTTTTCTGCATCTCGGGCCATGTGAACACGCCGTGCAACGTGGAAGAGGCCATGGGTGATCGTGATGGATAAATCGACCGACCTCATTTATGCCATCGCGCGGCTGTCTTATTTTTATAAGCATGAAAGCTGCGGCCAGTGCACCCCGTGCCGCGAAGGCACCGGCTGGCTGTGGCGCATGATGACGCGCATGGTTCGCGGTGCCGCGTGCGTGGAAGAGATCGACATGTTGCTGGATGTGACGAAGGAAATCGAAGGCCACACCATCTGCGCCCATGGCGATGCGGCGGCCTGGCCGATTCAGGGATTGATCCGCCATTTCCGCCCGATGATGGAAGAGCGTATCCTCCAATACCGGAAGCAGGCGGCGTGACGATGACATGCGTGGTTCGCGAAGCGAAATCAGGCGACGAGGAAGGAATTCTTAAGTTGTTACACGAACTTCAAAATTACGAAATCAAGCTCCACCCCGGGCGCCGCCCGTGGAAGGCCAAAGATCCGCGCGCCTATTACCAGGCCGTGATGCGGCGGCTGAAGGCGGGCGGCGGCAAGGTGTATGTGGCCGAAATGGGAAAGAAGCTTGTCGGCCTCATCATGGGATGGATTGAAAATGACCGGCATGACCTGCTGGTTCGCAATAATGAGAAACGCTACGGCTTCATCGGCGAAACGGTGGTAACAAAATCTGCCCGGCGCAAGGGCGTTTACGATGCGCTGGCCGAAAAAATGGAATCCTATCTGTTCCGCAAGGGCGTAAAGCGCGTGCGCACCCGCACCTTGGGGAAAAATTACGCCATGCAGTCGGCCACAAAAGCCCGGAATTACTCGGCGTATGAGCTGGTGCTGGAAAAATCGCGGGGGCGTATCTGATGCCCAAGCTTAAAATCAACGAAACCGAAATCGAAGTCGCGCCGGGAACCAGCATCCTGCAGGCGTGTGAGCAGATCGGCATTGAAATCCCGCGCTTTTGCTATCACGACCGGCTATCGGTGCCCGCCAATTGCCGCATGTGCCTGGTGGAAGTTGAAAAAACGCCCAAGCCCGTCGCCAGCTGCGCCATGCCCTGCGCCGACAACATGGTGGTGAAAACCAACAGCCCCATGGTGCACAAGGCGCGCAAAGGCGTGATGGAAATGCTGCTCATCAACCATCCACTGGATTGCCCGATTTGCGACCAGGGCGGCGAGTGTGATTTGCAAGACCAGGCCATGGGCTATGGCTTCGACCGCGGGCGCTATACCGAAGCCAAACGCGCGGTGAAGGATAAAGAACTTGGCCCGCTGATTAAAACCATCATGACACGTTGCATTCACTGCACGCGTTGTGTGCGTTTTGCCGAGGAAATCGGCGGGGCGCCGGAACTGGGCGCCTTTGGCCGTTCCGAGAATATGGAAATCGGCACCTATATTGAAAAATGCGTTACATCTGAGCTTTCGGGCAATCTGGTTGATGTCTGCCCGGTCGGCGCGCTGACGAATAAGCCCTATGCCTACAAAGCCCGCCCGTGGGAGTTGACGAAAACCGAAACCATCGACGTGTTTGACGCCGTGGGCTGCAACATCCGTGCGGATGCGCGCGGGCAGGAAGTCATGCGCGTGCTGCCGCGCCTGCATGAAGAAGTGAACGAGGAATGGATCAACGATAAAACCCGCCACGCCTATGACGGGTTGAAGCGCCAGCGGCTGGATCGCCCCTATGTGCGCAATGCGCAGGGCAAACTGGTTCCCGCTACCTGGCCGGAGGCTTTCGCCGCCATCGCCAGGCAGGTGCAGGGAATGGCGGCCTCATCCATCGCCGCCATGGCGGGTGATTTATGCGCGGTGGAAGAAGTGTTCGCGCTGAAAATGCTGATGCAGGGCCTTGGCTCGCCGCACATGGATTGCCGCCAGGATGGCGTGCAATACGACGTTTCCACCCGCGCCGCCTATCTGTTCAACAGCGGCATTGCCGGAATTGAACAGGCCGATGCCATTCTGCTGGTTGGCACCAACCCGCGCGTTGAAGCCACGCTGATCAACGCCCGTATCCGCAAGCGCTGGCTGCGCGGTGGGCTAAAGGTAGGCCTGATCGGCGAGGCGGTGGATTTAAGCTATCCCTATCAGCATCTGGGTAATTCCCCGCGTTTCCTGGAAGACGTGGCGCTTGGCCGCAGCCCGTTCAGCACCATTCTAAAGGCCGCCAAGAACCCCATGGTTATTCTGGGCGCGGGCGCCTTGCAGCGCAAAGACGGCATCGCCATCCATTTCCGCGCGCGGCAACTGGCCGAAAACAACAATATGATCCGCGAAGGCTGGAACGGCTTTAACGTGCTGCAGCTGGCCGCGGGTCGCACGGGCGCGCTGGATGTCGGCTTTGTGCCGGGGCAGGGCGGGCGCGGCACGAATGATATTTTCAGCGGCATTCAAACTGATCATGTGAAATTGGTTTACCTGCTGGGCGTGGATGAAATCGACGCCAAAAAATTCGGCCGCGCTTTTGTGGTGTATCAGGGCCATCACGGCGACCGCGGCGCGGAACGGGCCGACGTTATTCTTCCCGGCGCTGCTTATACCGAGAAAAATGCGTGGTATATGAATACCGAAGGCCGCGTTCAGGCCGCGCGCCGCGTTGTTTTCCCGCCCGGACAGGCGCGGGAAGACTGGAAAATCATCCGCGCGCTGTCGGAAAGCCTGGGCCACACGCTGCCCTTCGATACACAGGCCCAGTTGCGCAAGAAAATCATCGAAGCCCATCCGCATTTTGCCAAGATCGATGAAAAACTCACGGCCCCCTGGGTGGCGTTCGGGCGTGACGGGGTGATTGATCCAATACCGTTTGCTCTGCCCATCCAGAATTTCTATCAAACCGATGTGATCAGCCGCGCATCAATCACCATGGCGAAATGTGTAGAAGCCTTCCTGATGCCTGCGCGGGAGGCGGCGGAATGACCGACCTTCTGGCCCATTTCAACACCTTCATCCAAACGCCCTTTGGCGGGGTTGCGTGGCTGGTGGCGCGCATCGGGGTGATCATGGTTGTGGTGCTGTTGGGCGTGGCTTATTTGATTTACGGCGAGCGCAAGGTGCTGGCCGCCATGCAGCTGCGCATGGGGCCTAATGTGGTGGGCCCCTTCGGCTTGCTGCAGCCTTTTGCCGATGCGTTGAAGCTGATGGGCAAGGAAACCATCATTCCCACCGGCGCCAACCGCATCATTTTCATGATCGCGCCGATGCTTACCTTTTTTCTCAGCCTGGTGGCCTGGGCGGTGATCCCGTTTCAGGAAAAACTGGTATTGGCTGATGTGAATGTGGGCATCCTTTATCTGTTCGCCATTTCCTCGCTGGCGGTTTACGGAATTATCATGGCCGGCTGGGCCTCGAACTCGAAATACGCGTTTCTGGGCGGGCTGCGCAGCGCGGCGCAGATGGTTTCCTACGAAGTTTCCATCGGATTGGTGATTATCACCGTGCTGCTGCTGGCCGGGTCGCTGAATCTGTCGCAGATC
>JACQAB010000085.1 GCA_016195205.1 Pseudomonadota bacterium | reverse complement strand
TCGCCGCGTTTGGTGATTACCACCACGCCAAGGCCCACGGCCTTGATTAAAGAGCTGGCGGCGCGGGCGGATGTGCGGCTGGTTCGGGGGAAAAGCGAAGAAAATGAAAAAAACCTGGCGCCCGGCGTGCTGGTGGCGCTGCGCGCGCGCCATGAAGGCACGCGTTTCGGCCGGCAAGAGCTGGACGGCGAGCTGGTGGAGGAAGTGGAAGGCGCGCTGTGGCGCGCGGAAGAGATCCAGGCGCTGCGCGTGGCCAAAGCGCCGGAAGTTTTCGAGCGCGTGGTGGTGGCGATTGACCCAGCAGTGACGGCGCATGCGCATAGCGACGAGACGGGGATTATTTGCGCGGCACTGGCGAGGGATGGAAAGTTTTATGTGCTGGGCGATGCCTCGGGCATTTTCACGCCGGAGGCCTGGGCGCGGCGGGCTTTTGCCTTATTCCAGGAATTTGAAGCCGACCTGATTATCGGCGAGGTGAATGAGGGCGGTGATTTGATCGAGCGCATGCTGCGCATGGTGGATTCCAACGTGCCGTTCAAGCCGGTGCGCGCGCAACGCTCGAAAGCGGCCCGGGCCTGGCCGGTGGCCGCGCTTTACGAGCGCGCGATGGTGCACCATGCGGGCGTATTTCGAAAACTGGAGGACCAGATGTGCCGTTTTACCGGCGAGGGGCTGAAGGGCGGCTCGCCCGACCGCGTGGATGCCCTTGTTTGGGCGATTTCGGAATTACAAAACGGCGTGGGGCGCAGCCCGAGGGTGAGGAGTTTTATTTAACACGGAATGTCATCCCGGAAGCCGCGAAGCGGCTATCCGGGATCCCATTTTATTTTTCTTATGGAAACCAAATGGGATCCCGGCTCGCGCTTCCCCGGATCAAGTCCGGGGTCGTTTGGCCGGGATGACATAAAAGGGAAACAATGAATCTCATCAATCTTTTCAAAAAATCCGTGCCTGAAAAAAGGCCTCGGCCACGGCACCGTTGATCGCTTTTTCGCAGGTCGGGCGGCCGCGCTGGACGCCGCGGCGCTATGACGCGCTGGCCGAAGAGGGCTTTCGCCGCAACGTGGTGGCGTGGAAATGCATCAGCACCGTGGCGCGGGCGGCTTCATCGATTCCCTTCGTGCTTTACGACGAAAGCGGCGCGGAGTTGGAAAAACATCCGCTGCTGGCGCTGTTGCAAAAGCCCAATCCGCTGCAAAGCGGCAGCCGCTTTTTGGAAAGCGTGTTCGCCTATTACCAGATTTCCGGCAACGCCTATGTCGAGGCGGTGCGGCCCGGCGCGGGCGAGCCGCCGCGCGAGCTTTACGCCCTACGCCCTGACCGCATGAAAGTGGTGCCCGCCGAAGGTGGCGTGCCGGGGGCCTATCACTATGCCGTGGGATCACAGGCCGCGAGCTGGCCATGTGACCCGGTGACGGGGGAAAGTTCCATCCTGCACTGGAAAGCGTTTCATCCGCTGGATGACTGGTATGGCATGGCGCCATTGGAAGCGGCGATGGCGGCGATTGACCAGCATAACGCTGCGGCAAGCTGGAACCAGGCGTTGCTGGCGCATGCGGCGCGGCCATCCGGCGCGCTGGTCTATGCGCCCAAAGACGGCCCGGCGCAGCTGACCGACGAGCAGTTCCGCCGCTTGAAGGAAGAGCTGGAGGAAAATTATTTGTCGTCGCGCAACGCCGGGCGGCCGCTGATTCTGGAAGGCGGGCTGGAGTGGAAGGAAATGGGCCTGACGCCCAAGGATATGGACTGGCTGGCCGGAAAAAACCGCGCCGCTTCGGACATTGCCCTGGCCTTTGGCGTGCCCGACCAGCTGATCGGTATTCAAGGCGCGCAGACTTACGCCAACATGGCCGAGGCGCGCCTGGCTTTATATGAGGACACGGTGCTGCCGCTGGCGCTGCAGCTGCGCGACGAGATGAACCGCTTCCTTTCGCCGATGTTTGGCGCGGGGCTGCGGCTGGACATTGATAAGGACGAGGTGCCTGCCCTGGTTCACCGCCGCGACGCGCTGTGGGAGAAGGTGGGCGGTGCGGATTTTCTGTCATTAAACGAAAAACGTGCGGCACTGGGTTATCCGCCGGTGGAAAACGGCGACGAACTGCAAAAATAGGAAAAAACATGCCCACCAAACATCTTGCCGCTCCTTTTGAAATAAAGGAGCTGGGCGCCAACGGTTACGTTTGCGGCTATGCCTCGGTTTTCAACGCGGTGGATGCGCAGCGCGAGGCGGTGTTGCCGGGCGCGTTCCGCCGTACGCTGAAGGAATGGAAATCGGCGCAACGCAACCCCGCCATGCTGTGGATGCACAACGCCGCGCAGCCGGTGGGCGTGTGGGAAAACCTGGCCGAAGATTCTTCGGGCCTGGCGGTGGAGGGGCGCCTTGCGATCCGCACGCAGCACGGCGCCGACGCCTATGAGCTTTTGAAAATGGGTGCGGTAACGGGGCTTTCGATCGGCTACCGCACGGTGCAAAGTAAAATCGATTCCAAAAATCGCGTGCGCGCCCTGACCGATGTGGATTTGTTCGAGGTGTCGCTGGTGACCTTTCCCGCCAATGACCTGGCGCGCATCCGCGCCGTTAAAATTGCCGACGACGAAATGGGGGCCATCGTCGCGCGGTTGCAAAGAGTTGCCCGCCTACTCAGAGAAGGAGAATAACATGACGGACTTTGTGGAAATGAAAGGCGCGACCGAGGAATTGGCCCGCGCTTTTGAAAGCTTTAAGGAAAGTAACGACACGCGGCTGATTTCGCTGGAGCGCAAGCGCGGCGACGTGCTGCTGGAAGAAAGGGTGGACCGCATCGGCGCCGATGTGACGCGGCTGCAGGACATGGTGAGCGGATTCAAAACCGCCTTGCGCCGTCCGGCTTCGTCGAAGGAGGCCTTCACCGGTTTGCCTGACAGCGAGCACAAGCAGGCCTTCATGCGCTACCTGACCAAGGGCGTGGAAGGTGATTTGAGCGCGGTGGAAAGCAAGGCGATGAGCGTGGTTTCCGATCCCGACGGCGGATATTTGGTGCCGGGCGAGATTTCCGAGCGCATCATCACCCGCCAGTTCGACACCACGCCGATGCGCCAGCTGGCGACGGTGATGCAGGTGACCTCGGACGCGGTGGAAATGCTGCGCGACACCAACGACGCCGACGCGCAATGGCTGGGCGAGCTGGATACGCGCTCCGACACCGATCCCGGGCAGTTCGGCCGCTTGCGCATTTCGGTGTTCGAGCTGCATGCCCAGCCCAAAGCCACGCAGAAGCTGCTGGATGACGCCAACCTGAACGTTGAGGAATGGCTGACCAATAAAATTGCCAGCCGTTTTTCGCGCAAAGAGAACGCTGCTTTCGTGGGCGGCGACGGCGTGACGCAGCCGCGCGGTTTTGCCACCTATCCGGTGGCGGCCACTGCCGATGACAGCCGCAGCTGGGGCACGTTTGAGTATGTGGCCAGCGGCGCGTCGGGGGCGTTTGCCTCGAGCAATCCTTCGGATGCGATCATCGACCTGATGCACAAGCTGCGCGCGGGCTATTTGCCCAAGGCGGCCTGGCTGATGCCGCGGGCGGTGGCGGACAGCATCCGTAAATTCAAAGAGAACACCACCAATGCTTACATCTGGCAGCCGGGATTGCAGGCGGGCCAGCCGGCCTCGTTGCTGGGCTTCCCCGTTTACTTAGGGGAAGACATGCCAACCGTGGCGGCGAACAGCCTGTCGCTGGCGTTCGGCAATTTCGGCGAAGGCTACACGATTGTGGACCGGATTGGCTTGCGCATTCTGCGCGATCCGTTCACCGCGGCGCCGTTCGTTAAGTTCCGCTGTTCGAAGCGCGTGGGCGGGGATGTGACGAATTTTGAGGCGATTAAGTTCCTCAAATTTGCCACGTCTTAAAAACCGCATCTGGCGGGCGCTGGCGTCGTCAAAGCCGTGCTCGGATCCTCATGTGCGTTTTAGCACACTCCGGTCCTGCGCACGGCTTTTCCTAGCCATCATCCCGCCATCTGCAGTTTTTCAAAAACAACAGTTAGACAAAGTGGAGAGACAAATGACCATTCGTGACTTAAAAAGTAATCTGAGCGTTTCGCAAAGCCTGGTTCCGGCCGCGCGCGCCGCCACCGGCACGGGATCCGCCGTGGATCTGCAGGGCTATGGCAGCGCCATGGCGGTGGTGAGTTTCGGCGCCTGGACCGACGGCACGCATACGCCATCGTTGCAGCATTCCAGCGACGGCACCACCTATGTGGCCTGCGATACCAATAGCCTGAGCGGAACGGTGCAAAAAGTGGGATACACCGGCGGAAATCGGTACGTTCGCGCGCTGATGACGGTGACCGGCGGCACGACCGGCGCGCTTTCCGGCGTGAATGTGATTGCCGGAGCGGCCAGCCAGCAGCCGGTTTCGTAATCAGATGCCAGAGGCCAGGGATCAGATGCCCGGCACGGGCTGGTTTTTGGGCCTGCCTTACATGCGCGGGGTGGGTTTGCGCGCGGTGGCGCCGGGGGAGATTGCCCCGGATGCCCCGCGCGACTTCCTTTTCGTGGATGATGTGCTGAGTGTTTGCGCCGATTGGCGGGAAAGCCTGGGTGAATGGTGGCCGCACCTGGCGATGAGCGCACACCTTATATTATGGGTGAAGGATTGCACCCAGGGGGAGGTTGCCGGCCACCGTTTTACGCGTGATTTGATCGATCATGCGCTGGACGGGGTGGAGGGCTGGGAGCAGCTGGAATGTGATGTTGTGGGCGGCCATGTTTTTGCGGTTTACCGCAAGGTTGCGGTTGGGCAAAAGCGTGTGGCGTGGTGCAAATCGGCGAAACATCTGCTGCTGATCCGCGCCGGGGCCTATGGCGATGCGGTCATGGCCTCAAGCGTGCTGCCGTTGCTAAAGCGCGAAGGCTGGGCGATTGATTTTTTGACCGGCGAGGCGGGGGAAGAGGCGTTAAGGCTTGATCCGCATCTGTCGCGCATCCTGGTGGTGAAGAAAAACCAGGTGGAGGATGCGGCGCTGCCTTATTTTTGGGAAGCGCATGCCTTGCGTTACGACCGAGTGATCAACCTGACTTTCTCGGTTGAAGGTGAATTGCTGAAACAGCCCTGGCGCGGGGATTATCACTGGAGCGAGGAACAGCGCCGGGCCTTGTGCGGGCGCAGTTACCTGCGGCGCATTCACGAACTGAGCGGGGTAACGTGCGATTACGCGCCGCGTTTTTATGCCAGTGCGGAAGAAAAGAGTTTCGCGCTGCATTTTTTGCTGAAACAGGGGCCGTTCATTTTGTGGAGTTTGCGCGGATCGGCGGTGCACAAATGGTGGCCCTATACGCCGCAGGCGGTGTGCCGGATCCTGGCGCATTCGCAGGCAAGAATCGTGCTGAGTGGCGGTGAGGATTCAAAAGAATTGGCCGCACAGGTGGTGAAAGCCGCGCAGGATTACTTTGGCGATGCTTCGCGGGTGATCGATTTGACCGGAAAGCACACGATGCGCAAGGTTTTTTCCCTGGCGCAGATGGCCACGCTGGTGGTGGGGCCGGAAACCGGCGTGTTGAACGTGGTGAGCTTCGAGAAAAACCGCAAGCTGGTGTTTTTGTCGCATTCCTCGCCCGCGAATTTAACGAATGACTGGGTGAACGCGCGCGCGCTGGCGCCGCATGCGCCTTGTTACCCGTGTCACCGGTTGCATTACGGGCATGAATGGTGCCCGCAGGATGAAAAAACCGGAGCGGCGGCCTGCGCCGCTAGCTTAAGCGCCGGTGAAGTGGCGCCGGTTGTGTTGGAAGAATACCGGAAAGCATTGGATCAAAAACTTTTCATTCAGGAAAACGCCGCATGACCGCCCTGATACGCATCACTCCGCCGGATGAAGAACCGCTGGCGCTGGAAGAGACCAAAGCGCATCTGCGCGTGGAAACCGGCGAAGATGACGAGCTGATTACGAATTTAATTACCGCGGCGCGGCTGCTGTGCGAGGAATATACGCGCCGCGCGCTGATCACGCAAACATGGCGGCTGTGGCTGGACGCTTTTCCGGGCCTGGAAGAGCCGTGGTGGGACGGCACGCGCGAAGGCGTGGATCGCGGCATGATCCGCCGCTTCGTGCATCTACCGCGCCCGCCGCTGGTGAGCGTGCAGGCGGTGAAAACCTATAATGACGACAATACGGAAACGGTTTTTGACCCGTTGCTTTATTTTGTGGACGCCGCGAGTGAGCCGGGGCGCCTGGCTCTGCGCAGCAATGCCAACTGGCCGGTGCCGCAGCGCGAATATAACGGTGTGCGCATCGATTTTATCGCCGGCTATGGCGACGTGGAAGACGTGCCGCAGGCCTTGAAGGCCGGGATGCTGGCGCATATCGCTTTTCTTTATGAAAACCGCGGCGATGAACAGGGGCTGGCGGCCCAGGCGCGCGGCAGCAGCGCGCCGGAAGTGGCGTTGATGCTTTACCGGCCCTATCGCGTGCATTCCTTGGTGTAAAAACATGAGCGCGATCGGAGAATTCCGCGAAAAACTGTCGCTGCAGGAAGAAACGCGCGTGGCCGACACGGGCGGCGGCGCTTCTTTAAGCTGGAGCGAGGTGGCGAGCGTGTGGGGCGCGGTGGAACCGTTGAGCGGGCATGAAAATATTCAGGGCGAGGGGTTGAGCAGCGTGCAGCTTTATAAAATCCTGCTGCGTTACCGCGGCGAGCTGGGAGTATCGATGCGCGTGGTGTGGGACAGCCGTGTTTTGAACATCCGCAGCCTGCGCGAGGTGGACGCGCGTGGGCGTTTGCTGGAAATTCTGGCCGAAGAGGGCGTGGCGACATGAGCGCAAGTTTATTTGCCGCGCAGGAGGCGGTGTTCGGCGTGCTTTCGGCGTCGGCCAGCCTGCAGGCGCTGATCGGCAACCCGCCGCGCATCTACGATGTGGTGCCGCCCGACGCGCAATTTCCCTATGTGACGCTGGGCGACGTGACGGTGCGCGATTTCGATACCAAGGACCGCACCGGATTCGAACAAACCCTGCTGCTGCATGCCTGGTCGCGCTATCGCGGGCGCAAGGAAGTGAAGAATATTCTGCAGACCGCCTATGACCTGCTGCACCGCGCGGTTTTAAGCGTAAGCGGGGCGGATTTTGTGTCGTGCCAGTTTTTATCCTGCGCGCTGGGGGCTGAAAATGACGGCCTCACGCTGCATGGGGTGATGCGTTTCAGGGTGGTGGTGCAACATTGAGTGATTAGGGACTAGGGGCTGGGGACTAGGGACTGGTTTATTTCCAGTTTAGTCCCCAGTCCCTAATCCCTAGTCCCTTTTTATAACCAAGGAGAAAACGATGACGACTTCCGCACGCACCGGCCGCACTTTGCTTGTTTTCACCATTCAGGGCGCGGCGGTGGATGTGACCGACAAATCCAGCCCCGGGCAATTCCGCGAATTGCTAGCCTCGGCGGGGGCGGTGAATGTGTCGATCAGCGCCAAGGGGGTGCTGAGCGGTTCGACCCAGTCGCAAACGCTGGTGTCGCGGGCGCTGAACCGCTCGGTGGACACCTACACCATTGCGTTTGATAACGGCGACACGCTGAGCGGGCCGTTCCAGATCGTACAATTCGAGGCCGCCGGGAGTTATAACGACGAGCAGACCTACCAGATTGGGTTTGAATCGGGCGGATCGCTTGGCTTTACCACGGTTTAAGATGACCGAATTCAACCCCCGCCGCGGTGATGTGAAAATAGAACTGGAAGGGTGCGAACTTGTTTTGCGCCCCAGCTTTGCGGCCATCGTCACGCTGGAAGACCATTTCAACTGCGCCATTTTCGACCTGGCGCGCGAGTTTTGCGAAGGCAAGCGCGCGCGCATCCGCGATTTTCTGGTGATGATCGAGGCGGGGGTGAAGGGTACGGGGGCCGAGCCGCCGCCGGATCTGGCCGAGCGCATGGTGGAAACAGGTTTGGCGCGTTTGGTGGAGCCGCTTGGAAAGTTTCTGGCGCATGCCTGCGGCATCCGCGGCTGAAAAAGACGGGGTGGCGCGCTGCATGGGCCTGGCCTGCGGCGTTTGGGGCTGGAGCCCGGAAGTTTTCTGGCGCGCGACGCCGTTCGACCTGGGCTTAATCTGCGAAGGCCTGCGGCTTTTGCAGAAAAATCCGGAAAATTTCAGTGACGAGGACGCTTTGCAGCTTCGCGCGCTGCTGGAGAAGGAAACGGTAAAACATGGCCTTTGATGAGGTGCAATTTCCGCTGCGCGTGGGCTTCGGTAGCCAGGGCGGCCCGGCTTTTTCCACCGAGGTGGTGACGGTGGACGGCGGATTCGAGCGCCGCAACCAGAACTGGAGCCAGGCGCGCCGGCGCTTTGACGCCGCGACGGGCTTGCGCGGCGGCACCGATGTTTCGGCGGTGTTGAATTTCTTCCATGCGCGCGCGGGACGGGCGCGCGGCTTTCGTTTGCGCGACTGGAGCGATTACACCAGCGCCGCCGATGGCACGTCTTCCCCTGCGTTTTCCAACCAAGTGATTGACACCGGCAATGGCACGGCCACCGCTTTTCAGTTGAAAAAAAACTATAGCAGCGGCTCGGCTTCCCATGTGCGCGAGATAAGAAAACCGGTTTCCGGCGGCGTGACCATGGGGCTGTCCGGCACGCAGGCGATGAGCGGTTGGAGCGTGGACACCGCCACCGGGATCGTGACCTTCGCCGTGGCGCCGCTGAACGGCGCTGCCATCAGCGCGGGGTTTAGCTTTGATGTGCCGGTGCGTTTTGACACCGACCAGCTGAGCCTGACGGCTGAAAACTTTCAAAGCGCCAGCGGGCATATTCCGATTGTTGAGATACGGGTTTAAAAATATTTTTTCCTCTCCCCTTGGGGGAGCCGCCTACGCCTGCGGCTTCGGCGGGCCGGGTGCGCTCGCCGCGCCGGAGCGTAAGCGGAGGCGGGAGGTTGCAAAAGCTTGCGTTTAGCGGTTTAGCTAAACGCTTAGCTTTTGCTGGTGAGGGGTACACTTTGTTTCTACATACCCCGCCCCTAGCCCCTCCCCCAAGGGGAGAGGAATTCGTTCTGGTCTTTTATAGAGGCTTGTCTTCAATGAAAACCCTTTCACCTGAACTTCAGGCGCATTTGCAGCAGGAGCTTTCCACCACGGCGATCTTGATAAAAATCACCCGGCGCGACGGGGAGATTCTGGGTTTTACCAGCTTCGATGCCGATCTTATGGTGGGCGGCGTGACCTATAAGGCCGATGCGGCATTTCAGGCCAGCGCGCTGGAAAGCCGCAATGCGCTTTCCACGGATAATTTGTCCATCGCCGGGCTGATTGATGACGCGGCGGTCAGCGATACCGATATTCTGGCCGGGCGCTATGATCATGCGCGGGTGGATGTGTATCTGTGCAATTGGGCGGACCTGACTCAAGGGCTGATGCAGCTGCGCCGCGGCTGGCTGGGCGAGGTAACCCTGAAAGGCGGGCAGTATCAGGCCGAGCTTCGCGGTTTGCATGATTTGCTGCAGCGGCCGGTGGGCGATATTTTCACGCCCACCTGCCGGCATGATCTGGGCGACGCGCAATGCGGCGTCG
>JACQAB010000084.1 GCA_016195205.1 Pseudomonadota bacterium | reverse complement strand
CATTCCCCACGGGCATCGTTGACCGGACAAACTATCTAACGCAAGCCTTCCATCTTATGCCTGTCCGTGAGCGGCCTCTTAGTTCTTACCGCGATATTGTCTGGAGCGTTCGCAATACAGGCCTGCGCGGAAGAAGAGGCGGCCTGGATATTTCGGGATTGATGTAAATCTAAAATTTTGGAGAAACCGGTATGTATAAGAACCCCCCGCCTTGCACCTATTTATCCAAGGGAGACAATTGGGGTATCGGCTTTGAACTCTATGCCAACTGCCTTGACCAGAAAAAGCCGTGGTATGTCGTCCGGAAAAACGATCCTGTAAATGAACACGTCATCGCCGAGTTCAAAGCCGGCCTGAAGCAACTGGAACTGGTGAAAGCCAGCTATGCAAAGGGCTATGGAGCGGCGGAAACGAATTTTGCACGCGCCGCCGAGACCGTCTTTTCCGTTCTCTCCCAAACCATCCGCGAGGATATGCGCACGTTTAACGCCAGAATCCGCGGTGAGTCAGTGAGCGCGCTCACCGACCCTCTGCTGGAGGGTATTTCTTCCGCGACGCCAAACCATATTGTTCACCGCATCCAATGGCTGACCAAAGCTTACAAGGCCATGGATTCCCATGCCCGGGGACGGGAAAAAGATGCCTTCGTGGATCTCTATGAACGGGTGCGCGGCAGTGAATTGCGCGACGGCGCGGGCGCCGGTTTGGCCACGCTGAAATTATAAAAGATTTTTTTTAAGCTGCGGCGGTCTCGAATTCGCCCTCGCCGCCCTGCTCGCGTAGCGCCAGCGCCTGTTTCAGGTCAACCGACACCAGCTGGCTCACGCCCTTTTCCGCCATGGTCACGCCGAACAAGCGGTCCATGCGCGCCATCGTCAAGCGGTGATGGGTGACGATAAGGAAGCGTGTTTTGCCCTGCTCGGCCATTTCGCGCACCAGCGTACAGAAACGGTCAACGTTGGCTTCGTCCAAGGGCGCGTCCACTTCGTCCAGCACGCAGATCGGCGACGGATTCACCAGGAATATCGCGAACAGCAGGGCCAGCGCGGTCAGCGCCTGCTCGCCGCCCGACAGCAACGACAGAATCTGCAGCCGTTTGCCCGGCGGGCTGGCGTAAATTTCAAGCCCCGCTTCCAGCGGGTCGTCGCTTTCGATCAGCTTCAGATGGGCGCGCCCGCCGCCGAACAGGCGCTCGAACAGGCTGCCGAAGTTTTTATCGACATCGGCAAACGCCGTGGCCAAACGCTCGCGGGCCTCGCGATTGAGGGTGGAAATGCCCTGGCGCAGCTTGGCGATGGCTCCTTCCAAATCGCTTTTCTCGGCGGTGATGCGGTCGATCTGCGCCTGGATTTCGTCGGCTTCAATTTCAGCGCGCAAATTCACTGGGCCCATGTTCTCGCGCTCGCGGTTATAGCGGGCGAGGTTGTCCTCAATCTCTTCCAAAGCTTCCAGCTTTTCGGTATCCAGCCCGGCCTTGGCCGGCAACTCTTCCGGCGTACCATGCCAATGCTCGCGGATGCGCAGGGCCAACTCGTCAAAGCCGCTTTTGGCGCGGAACATCTGTTCTTCAAAGCGCACGCGCGATTCCTTGGCCTGCATCAGCGCTTCTTCCGCGGCGCGGGCTTCTTTATCCAGCCTGGCCTGCTTCTGCTCGGCTTTGATCAGCGCGTCGGCAGCCATGACGCGGTTGTCCTCGGCCTTGGCGCTTTTGGAAAGCAGCGCCTGCCGCTCGGCGTCGATTTCCGCCGGGCGCAGCGCCAGCGCCTGGCCTTCTTCTTCCAGGCCGGAAAGCCGCGCCGCCAGATCCTGCAGGTGCCGCGCGCCGGTTTCAGCCCGCGCGGCCCATGACTGCGCCGATTCTTCCATATGCGCCAGGCGCGCGCGCATCGATTCAAGCTTGCCGTGATAGCCGGCCTGCGCCGCTTCAACTTCCACCAGCCTGTCGCGCTGCTCGGCCAGAATTTTGCGCGCCGCTTCCAAACTTTCCTGTAATCCAGGGAGGGGGGGCAAGGCTTGCCGCTGCGTTTCAATGTTTTCCGCCTCGCCCAGAATCCCCGTTTCTTCGGCGCGCGCTGCGGCCAGATTTTCGCCCAGGCCGGAAATCCGCGTTTCAATCTCGCCGCGTTCCCGCGCTTTTTCGGCGTAACGCTCGCGGGCTTCGTAAAGGGACGAGAAAGCCTGCTGCTGCGCGGCTTCGGCCTGCATGGCCCCCGTTTGCGCGACTTGATAATCCTGATCCGCCTGGCGGAAATTTTCTTCGGCGGTATTCACGCGGGGCTGCACCGTGGCCAGCGCCGCCTCGGCTTCCTTCAGGCGCGCATGGTGCCGCAAACGCGCCGCGGCGGGCGTTTCGGCGTCATGCCGCTGCGTGTAACCATCCCAGCGCCAGCTATCGCCTTCCAGTGAAACCAAAATCTGGCCGGGCTTCAGCTCCTGCGCCAAGCGTTCGCCGGTCTCAAAATTTTCGACGATCCCGGCATGGCTCAGCGCGCGTTTCAACGCGGCGGGAACGTCTTTCACATGGTTCAGCAGTGGCATCGCCCCGCGCGGCAACCCGGCCGTGCCCAAAAAGCCGAAGCCGCCCAGATCCTGCCAGAAGGTTTTCGCCGAAGAATCCAGCGAGGCCAGCAAGCCCTCGCCCAACGCCGCGGCCAAAGCGGCCTGATAGGCTTTCTCCACGCCCAGCTGGTCGGCCAGGGGCTTGCCCTCGGCGCCATGCAGGAAGGCGCGCAGCGCCTCGATCTCGGCTTCCAGCCGCGCTTTTTCCGATTGAACGGTTTCGCGGCGGGCGCGCATTTCATTCAGTTTTTCTTCCGTGGCGCGGCGCGATTCCTGTGCCGATTTCACCGCATCCTGTTTCTGCGCCAAAGCCGCCTCGGCTTCCACCGCCAT
>JACQAB010000083.1 GCA_016195205.1 Pseudomonadota bacterium | reverse complement strand
TCCCATCGGCATGCCAGATGGCGGCAAACACGAAGTTAAAGCGGCCAAAATTAATTTCCGCTGTTGGCCCAAAGAGAGGCGCCTCGGATGGCGGGCCAAAAAGGGCGAGGTCGATCTTCTGCAGATCTTTTTCGATGCCTTGCATGAGGCGGCAAAGATCCGCGGGCCAGCCCTTCAGGTTCTCAGGGGTATAAGCCACCACGCCGGTCATGTGCCGCATATAGCGGAAGGCCACTTCCTGTACCGCCTCGCTGAATGCGGCCATCTTAATGGGAAAACCTCTGCGCGTTTCCTCATCATGCTGCGGGTTGAGCGCGTAACGGGCTAGGCTTTGCCATTGGGCCTCGGTAAAGCCGCCTTTCGTCATCCATTCCAGACGCACGCGCCGCCAGGCCGTTTTTATGGCGATAACTTTTTGATCAATCTCTTCTTGCGTCATGTTCAATGGGCGTCTTGAAATTCACCGTATTTCTATAGCACACCCGCACCGTGTTTATTTAACCGTTCCCGGTACCGGCTATTAACCCTTTTAGACCTAAATCCCAATTTCCTTATTGTTTTTGCAGATTTATCAATTATGACTAAAATGGCCGAAGAACAGGAAACCCCGCCCCATGCCCATCAGCAGCAAGCAAATTCGCGCCGCGCGCGGCCTGCTTAACCTTAGCCAGAAAGAACTGGCTGGGAAGGCGGATCTATCCGTGAACTCGCTGAACAACATTGAGCGCGAGGTGGGCAGCCCGCGCAACGACAGCTTCCAGGCCATTGAAGACGCGCTGGTAAAGGAAGGCGTGGAATTTCTGGATAAAGACGGCGTGCGCCTTGCCGGCGAGCAACTGGAAATTGAAAAAATCGACGGCCCGAATTTTCTGAACGTCTATTACGAAGACTTCCTGAAAGCCTTTCCGCACGGCAATGGCGAGGTGCTGATCATCGGCAAAGACAACAAGCGCTTTGACCACTTCGCGCTTGAGCGGCTGCTGGCCTATAAACGGTTTGAGGCCGTGGCGATGAAAAACAACATCCGCGAACGGGCGCTGTTCCTGGAAAACGACACCCATTTCCTTTCCATGCGCAACCATTACCGCTGGGTGCCCAAGGAACTATTCGGCACAGTTCCCGTGGCGATCTACGGCGACAATGTTTCCATCATCCTGTGGGGCCCGCCGGCGCGCATGATCATCATCCGCAATCCCGGCATTGCCCAAACCTTCCGCCACCATTTCGAGCTGGCCTGGTCGATGGCCAAGCCCGTGCCCGATGACGTCCATAAATTCCATTATGAAACCAAAGCCCAGAAAATCCTGGAGCAGGCGAAAAAAGACGGCTTGATCAAAGACGCCCCACCGCCCAAAACGGCAAAGAAGGCCAGGAAGTAATTCTAGGCCAGAGCCAGCCGGCGGAAACGCAACGCGGCGGGTAAACCCCAACGGCGCCGGGGTGGCGGCGCCTCAGGCTCCCCTTTGAAAAGCCGGGTGAAATGCTGGGTCGTGCGGCCACGGTGTTTTTTCTGCCAGCGGTCGCGAAGCGCATCGGCTCCCCGCCAGACCGTGAGCATCAAAAAGGCCAAAATCGCGGCATCGTCGATAATCGCAGTATCGTCGATCCGCGAAATGGGCTTGGCCGATGGAGGCGACTCCCACCAGCCCAGCCACCAAGCAACCAAAGGAACAATGACCAAGGTAAGATCGGTCAGATTATGCCCCCACCGGTCTTTCCTTCGATCCCAGTTGACGGCCGCGATAATGTTTCGCGACAGGTCGGCAGTCATATTTATTCTTTCAAAATCCTCGGGCTCCATCTTCGGTTCAACATCTCCCTTGGCTAGCTCCCATCCTAATTTGATTAAATCGCCATCATTCTTCGGGATCTTCACATGCTTTATACTATCCATAAGACTAAACATGATGGTCTCCTTTTTTTAAGCGGGAACAAGTTGTGCGGGTATTGCCGTGCCGACAGGCGGGCTAGGACGGGCATTGGCCGCGGCGATTTGTTTTTGAAAAATTCTGATGAAGCGGCGATTCATACGGCGGCGGCGCCTTCGTGACCGGAAGGATGTCAGCCATAAAGCCGGAACTACGGTCATCATGCACAGGCCGCCGATACCCTCATCAAGCGTCTTCAGGTCTTCGGGCGTTGCTCCGTTATAAACGGCTGTGAGCCTTGCTGCGATTAGAAGAAGGAAAGGAAACACCAGGGCAAGCGGCATGCCGTTTTTTTTCTTGCGCTTCATCCGGTTGGTTCTTTTAACAATGTCGCGCGCAAGTTTGGAGGTCATATTTATTTTTTGGAAATCATGCCGGTCTATCTCCGGCTCAACCTTGATGCAGAACGCCGCCAGGTTCCATGCCAGCTGGATCAAATTGGCATTGTTTTTCGGCATGGGCATGCGCGAGTCTTTTAAGGCCCAGGCGTTCGTCCATTGATCGGAATGAAGGACAGACATCACCAACCTCCTTGCTTGCGTTGAACGAAACGGAAATCAACCTGGCGTTAAAACTCTGGTGAAGTGGCTGCGGTAATAGCGGGCGCGGACAAATCCATCCCAATCGGTGTCGTTGTAAGCGTGATAAGGTGGAAAATCGCGATCCAGGCGCGCGATCAGATCCTGGCTGCGGGTAGGTTTCTGCATCCCCTTGCCGGCATACACTTCGAAGCTTTCGGCAAATAATTTTCCGCGTGGCCCGTCGTAATGGATGATGCCTGCGATATCAGCCACCAGAGGTAAAAAAGCATAAAGCCCCTGGGCGCGGAACATGCCGTCGGTTTGCGCGGCAATCTGCCCGGCGATGAATTGCGCCATGGCATCCTGGTCAACTTTGTCGCGGTGACTGTGCAGAATATTGGCCAGCACATGCAGGGTATGCGGCCAAGGTGGATCGGTGCGCAGGCGGTGCTGCAGCAGATCAACCACCTGCGTTCGCCGCGCTTCATCCATCGTCAGGAAAAGCGGCGGCAAAGCCGACATGGCATTGGCAACACCCCAGAAATCATTACCCGCGGCATTACGCCCGGCAAATTCGATCAGCTTGTCCTGGGCGCGCAGACGATAACCGAAAGGATCCTGGCTGGGATAACAGGTGGCTAAACGGCCGAGGGTTTCTAGAGCATCGGTGTCGTGATGTTTGACCTTATAAGGCTTATCGTTTTGGAAACTCTTTTCCGCGCGGTCGCAGATAATGGTGAACGCCGCCTCATGCGCCAGGAAGTCTTTTTCCTTAAGAAAAGCCTTGGGAATTTCCGAGGTATAAAAGCGGTGGTAGTAACGCTTCAGCCGGTAAAGCTTCTGAGCCACTTCTTCCGCGGATAAGATCCTGGGTTTGACCCCACAAATCCTGGCCAAGACTCCCGGCTCGGTTTTCACCTCGATCAAGGCAGCGGCGGCGCTTGCGGCGGACATGGGCTCCTCCAAGACAAAGGCGAGGTGAATTACCGTAATTGGCTTTTTTTGGGTTATCGACTGATATGTGTGAAAAACACAATTTTCTTGTATATATAACCAAGTATAATGTGTCAATTTACTAAATGTAATACATATACACATGTTTATACTGTTATAAATGTGTAAATTACATAAAAGCCATCCTTCTCAGGAACCGGACGTGCATCGGGCGGCCATTCACGGCATCATTCCTTCATGCCCACACCCCGCGTGAAACCGCTTTACGAGATTGAGAAAATCTCCGCCGTCAAAAAACTGACGGATCCGGACCGCGACTATGTTTTTGCCGAGCTAAACTTGGACGGAAAAACTCTGCGCTATTGCATGTCGTCCCCCACCAGCCAGTGGCGCGTCAGCACCCTGTTCACCAAAGAGCCCGGCACGCTGGACTGGCTGCATTCCTTCCGCCCTGATGATGTCTACGTGGATATCGGCGCCAATGTGGGGATGTATGCGCTGTATGCCGGCGTGATCATGGGCACGCGCGTTTACGCGTTCGAGCCGGAATCACAAAACTATGCCGAGTTGTGCCGCAGTATTTTCCTGAATGCCGCGCATGAACACATCACCGCCTTTTGCGCTGCCCTGGGTGACAAGCCGATAGAGCTTTCACGCCTTTTGCTGAACAGCATGGGTACCGGCGGCTCGTTCCACGATTTCGGCACACCCAGCCGCAATTACGCTGTTACCCAGCGTTTTGCCCAGGGCAGCGTGGGTTTTTCGCTCGACACCCTGGTGGAAATGGGCGCCCTGCCCCCGCCCGATCACATTAAAATCGACGTGGATGGGCACGAAACCAAGGTCATCGCCGGCATGCAGAATATTCTGCGCAGTGGAAAGCTTCGCACCCTGTTGCTGGAATGCGATCCCAAGCTGCCGGGCACGCATGGCGTTATTCAGCAGTTTCTGGGCCAAGGCTGGGTTTACAACCCTGACCAGGTGCGGCTGTCTTCGCATGGCCTGCGCCCAGCCGAAGCGGTGGTTGAGGAAATTCGCCAGGGCGCCTATGCCGGGAATATCATTTTTTCAAAACGCGTGGGCGAGTTGGCCTTCGCCACCCGCGCGCTGCAGCGTTTTTCGGAAAGCGACCTGGAGCAGATGAGGCTTTCGGCATGATCCGGAAAAACCCTGCTTTGCCCGATATCTTCATGCTGCTGGAGCGCAAGGAAAGCTTCGGCGATTACGCCCGCGCCTATGGCGACGCGCTGGCCAAACATTACGAAAACAACGGCGTCATCGTGGTGCCGTTCATGCCCATCGCCTTTGACCTGGAATTCCTGCAGCTCATCAGCCTGCCCAGGGAACTTAAGAAAATCGGCACCGCCGAGGGCATTGAACAGCCCCTTGTGGCGCGGCAGGGCACGCAGCTTGACCTGAACCGCCAGCATCCGTTCCTGGCCATTTTCCAGAAGCCGGAAATCGCCATCTATATGCAAAGCCAGGTGGCCACGTTCAACGCCCAACTGCGCCAAGGGCTTTCCACCATGTTCCCCAAATATTATTCACTGAAGGAAGCGAACATCACCTGGCGGCTTACCGAAACGCACCAGGAAGGCATGCACCTTGATATTTTCCGGCAGGGCGCGCCCCTGCTGCCCGCCGACAAGGAATCCCACCGCCTGAAACTGTTCATCAACATCGACACAGAGCCGCGGCTATGGCGCATCTCGCGCACCCTGCCCGATATTCTGAAAAACTGCCGTGATCAGCTGCCTCCCGCCCTGCCCGACGACGTGAACGTGATCAATAACGTGATCGACCGCCTTGGCGTACTGAAAAGCCAGCCCTATCACGAAATCGCCTATCCCGGCATGTCCGCCGTCATCGCCAATGGCGAAACCGTGTCGCATGAAGTGATTTATGGCCGCCGTACCGTGGCTGCCGAGTTTTTCTGCGATAAAAACGACATGCTCAACTTCGCGCAGCATTCGCATCTGGCCTTGAAAACTTGGCTGAAAGACGGCGGTTATGCCCTGGCGCCCGATGCCGCGGCGGTGAATGCCCAGGTGGCCCACCGCAAGGGAAGCTATGAAGCGCTGATGGAAGAGAAGCGCGCGCAGGGTTCCTGACCCATGAAAACCGTCCTTCTTGCCACTTCCAAAAACGGCCGCGGGCCGGTGTTCGAATTGCCGTTCGTTCTGAAACAGGCAGGGTTTCATGTCACGCTGATGTGCGGCCATAAAACACGAAGCCTGGTCAGCTCGTATCACGATGTGTGGATTGAATCCTCGGAAGAAGCGCCCGCCATTGTGGCCCAGGTGGCCACGCTGGTCAGCCAAAATCCCGATGCTTTCGATTGGGTTATTCTGGGCGATGATGCCGTGCTGGAAGCCCTTGCCGACGCAAAGTTTGACATGGCTTTGAAACTCCGCTTCAGCCCCATGCGCCGGCCGGAATATCTGGGTATGCTTGGAAGCAAGATTGAAACGGCCCGGCTCTTACAAGCTCATGGCATTCTTATGCCGGCGTCCAAAGGGGCCGGCTCGACCGAAGAAGCCGCGCAAGCCGCCATTGAAATTGGCTTTCCTGTCATGGTAAAAATTGAGCACAGCGGTGGCGGCGAAGGCGTTTTTAAATGCCATTCCGCGGAAGAAGTGCTTGCCTGCCGGCCCTACATCCAAAACCACCGCGTGCTGGTGGAAAAATTCGTGGAAGGGGAATTAATAAGCATCGAAGCCCTTTTCATGAACGGCCGACTTATGGCCCATGCTTATTCCGAAGTGATCTCTTACCTCGGCTTTGGCGTTTCGGCCCGGCGGACCTATCGCCCCTGGCCCGCCATCAAGAAAGAAGTTGAAACGTTAGGAAAAAACTTCGCCCTGCACGGCTTCACCAGCCTGGGATACATCCGTGAAAAAGAAACCGGCCGGCATTACATGATGGAAGCCGATTTGCGTGAGAACGCCTGGGCCGCCTATACCCGCTTTGCCGGCGTGGACATGGCCAAGGCGCTGAAAGCCTATATCGCAGGATCGCCCCTTCCCGCGCAGCAAGAAAAAGAAACCATCGTCTCCATGCCGCACCGGGAAATCCGCAGCTTCATCCGGCAAAAGCAGTTTTTGCCGTTACTGGGCTATGTGTGCAATCCCGTTTATTGGCGCTTTATTCCGTTCCACGATCCGCATCTGATTTTCACGCAGTTCAGCCGGTTGGGAGATTTTATGCTGGAGCGGCTGCAAAAACTGGCCCCGCCCGAAGCGCTCATAAAACAAAACTGACTATTTTTCCCTATAAATCGGCTTCTTCCTCATTTTCTTAAGTAAAAAGCCATGGATTTTTAAGCCGGTTTTAACTGCCCTGGGCCTATAACCTAAACCTCACCTTTCCCAAACTCTTATACTAAGAGGCCCTATTATGACCACTGTTTCGAACGTCCATGCCAAGCCGGTTCAGCATTCCGCTCCTCCGCCCGAACGCACACCGCCCAAGCCAGCCGAACAAAAGCCCGAAGTCCGCAAGGCGCCTCCACCGGAACGCGGCCGTAAGGTGGACGAAAGAGCCTGATCCGGGCACTTTCTTTTATATGACGGGGGCCGAAAGGCCTCCGTTTTTGTTTGAGGCGCCCGAAGGACTTTGAAGGCACAGGCCTTCTTTTTCGAAAAGCTCCGGGCGAAAGAGCTTGCAAGCCGATTTGCCGAACTGTTAAGGCTGGACGAAATTGCTTGGCGAATCCCGGTTTTCGGGGCCTGCCAGGGGTTTTCCAAAAATTGTTGAGTCCGCCATGGCCGAGCTCGAAACCCATGAAGAGAAACAGCCGCACCCTCATGGCAGCGTAAGCCCCGATCTGCTTGCTGCCGTGCTGGATGCGCTAGAGGCGCAAGACGCCCTGCGGCTGGAACGCATTATTCTGGATCTGCCCGCGGAAGATTTGGCCGATCTTCTGCACCTGTGCACGCCTGAAAACCGCCGGGCTATTCTGGACGTGGTTAGGCTGCACCTGGACCCTGAAGTTCTGCCGCTGCTGGATGACTCGGTGCGCGAAGACATGGTGGAACAGCTCAACACCAAAGAGCTGGCCAACGCCATCACCAACCTGGAAACCGACGACGCGGTTGAGGTTATGGAGACCCTTGACCGTGACGAACAGCGGCAGGTGCTTTCCGCCCTGCCTGCCGACGAACGCGATGCTTTGCGCACCTCGCTTTCCTATCCGGATGAAAGCGCCGGCCGCTTGATGCAGCGTGAGTTCATCGCCGTGCCGGAAGACTGGCAGGCGCAGCAAGTGGTGGAATATGTGCGCAGCCGAAGCGAACTGCCCGAAGCTTTCTATGACGTGTTCGTAGTGAACGGCGAAGGCCACGCCCTAGGCACGGTGCCGCTACACCGATTATTGCGCGTGGCGTCTACCACGCCGGTGCGCGCGCTAATGGATGATCAGCATCAGCGCATCCCCGTGCTGATGAATCAGCGCGAAGTGGCCTATATTTTCCACCGCTACGGCCTGGTTTCCGCGCCGGTGGAAGACGAGAAGCAGCGCCTGGTGGGCATGATCACCATCGACGACGTGATCGACATCATCGAAGACCAGGCCACCGAGGAACTGGTGCATTTAAGCGGCGTGAGCGAGCCCGACTTTTATCGTGACCTGAAGGAAACTACGCAATCGCGCTTCACCTGGCTGTTCGTGAACCTGCTGACCGCCATTCTGGCCTCATGGGTCATTTCGTTCTTCGAACCCGCGCTGAAAGCCTTTGTGGCGCTGGCGGTGCTGATGCCGATTGTCGCCTCGCAAGGCGGCAATGCCGGCACGCAAACCTTGGCTGTAGCCGTGCGCGGCCTTGCCCTGCGCGAGTTGAGTTGGATGAACGCCTGGCGCTTCTTGGTGAAAGAGGCCACGGTCGGCGCGCTCAATGGCGTGTTTTTTGCTGTGATTATTGGCGTTTTCGCGGGATTCTGGTATCACAACTGGATGATCTCGGTGGTGATCTCCCTGGCCATGGTGATTAACCTGATTGCGGCGGCGTTGGCCGGAACCATGATCCCTCTCCTGCTGCACCGATTGAAAATCGATCCCGCCATTTCGTCCAGCGCGCTGGTGACCATGGTCACCGATTGCTGTGGCTTCGCTTCATTCCTTGGCCTCGCCACGCTGCTGCTTACCCAAAAGTAAGCCGGCTTAAGGCTTCGATCACTTCCTCCACCGCAAGATCATCAAGTTTCTCCCGTTGCAGCCAGGCCACCCGCGCGCCCATGGGGCCGGAACGCGCTGGATCGCTGGCATTCGAAAACAATGACAGCGTGGGCGTGCCCAGAATGGCGGCCAGATGCGTGGGGCCGGTGTCATTGCCCACCGCCAGCCGCGCGCCGCGAAACAGGCTGGCCAACTGCGGAAAACCCGTTTTGCCGCATAAATCGAAGGCGAATTCGGCGTCTTGTTTGATTTCAGCAATAACCTGCGTGTCGGCCTTGGTGCCGACCAGCACAGGGGTAAGGCCTTTGGCTTTCAACTCACGCGCCAAGGCGGCAAAGTGCGAAGACGGCCAGCGCTTTTCGGGGCGATGCGGCGCACAGCCGGGAATGAGCACGGCATAGGCCGGCGGAAGGTTCAGCCCATCCACCGGGGCGGAAAGCCAGTCCAGCTTCAAAGGCCCGCTGTCTTTAATGCCCATGGCGCGGGTCTGGCGCAGGATTTTTACCTGATGATGAATTCTTTCCTCGCGCGGGGTGGCATCGCCATGCCACTCGGCCTTGCTCAGGAAAAGCTTGCAGTAAATCCAGGTGCGCGGCTTGTTCTGAAAATCGATGACGCGGGTGAAGTTCCCACCACGCAGCGCCGCGCCCAGCTTCCACCATTGGCTCAGCTGCAAAAAAGACGGGCGCGGATCTTCAACCACCGCGTCAAACCATGGCATGGCGCGGCCTAACCCGGCAAAAGCAGGCATGGTTTGCAGGGTTAAACAAGCATTGGGCCAGGCAGCGCGGATATCCTGAAACGCCTGCATGCAGAGCAAAATATCCCCTAGGGCTCCGAGACGAATAACGAGAATTCTTTCGGTCATAGCAACCTTACTCCCCTCCCCTTGCCCTCCTTCGCTAAAGCTACGGAGGGTCCGGGCAAACCCGTCCGCCGAAGCTTCAGCGTAGGCGGAAGGGAGGGGCCGGGGGTGGGGTGGGGCGTGATGTTTCTCAAGGTCCAGCCATTTACGCGGGTGGTATCCGCCTGACCCCACCCCTTTATCCCCTCCCTCAGGGGGAGGGGAAAATTATTTGTCTGCTTTAAATTCATTTAGAACCTCTTCATAAACCTTCAGCGTCTTGGCGCACATCTGCTTCATGTCGAAATTGGCGCGGACAAAAGCCTGCCCCGCCCGCACCATACGGGCACGTTCCTCTGGGCTCATCTTCAATGCTGTATTAATCGCCCCAACCAGCGCATCCAGATCGCCCTTGGGCACCAGCCAGCCGGTTTCTCCCGATTTAATGGTTTCAAACGTGCCGCCCAGCGCTGTGGCAATAACCGGCGCGCCCATGGCCTGCGCCTCCACCGGCACGCGCGGGCAGCCTTCCGCCACCAGGCTGGTGCTTAATACCAGTGTGGCAGCGGCATAGGCGGCGGGCATATCGCCTCCCGGCAGAAAAGATGTTTTGTTTCTTAAGCCCAGATCTTTCGCAAGATCATTCAGAAAATTACGATACTCCACCCGCCCCTGATCCGGGCCCATGATGACGGCGAAAAAAGGTTGCTTCACCTGAGCCAGAGCGCGCAAAGTCAGCTCTTGCCCCTTAATGGGCGAAAGCCGCCCCGGCACAAGGATCATCGGAACGCCGGCGGGAACCCCGGCGGCCTGAAGGAATTTCTCTTTCCTTTCCGCGGTGATTTTCGCCGGATCGAAAACGGAGAGGTCAATTCCGCGCAGGATAGGAACAATCCGCCAATCCGTAATCTCGTAATTCTCGGCAATATGCTTACTCACGAATTTGGACACGGCAATCACCCGAGCGCCGCACGTCATTACGCTGTTATACAGCCTTTTCCAGGGCATTTTCCCCTTATAGGCGGCGTGGAACGTGGTGATGAAGGGGACCCCGGCCTGTTTGGAGGCAAGATAAACGCTCCATGCCGGCGCGCGTGAACGCGCATGGATAAGATCCACCTGATGTTCCTTGATGAAAGCTACAAGCTTCTGGCTGTTTGCCAGAATGGTCAGGGGATTTTTGCTGTCGGAAGGCCAGGTGAAATGGGCGGCGCCTTTATCGTGCAGCTCGTTCACCATGCGGCCACCGGCGCTGATCACCAAGGCGCGATGCCCCGCCTGCACCAGCGCCTGCGCCACATCCACCGTGCCGCGCTCCGACCCGCCGGCCACTAGCGAGGGCAGAATTTGCAGAACGGTCATTTTTTTAGCAGACACCGGCAACTCCACAAATGGCTTCAGCAGCTTTTTCGGAAGGCAGGGCCGTGCCAACCTGCAGTAATTTACGCACTTCAAGGAACGCCTGCCGCTGGTGCGCGCGCGCGGCTTCGTCCGACCACAGAGAAAGCAGTCCCTTGGTGATTTTGTCGGTGGTGCAGTTCAGTTGAATGAATTCGGGCACTTCCAGGCGTTTTAGCAGGATATTCACCAGGTTGAAATGCTTCAGCCGGATCAAAATCAGGTAAATCAGGCCGGTCAGCCAATGCAGCTTATAGGCCACCAGATGCGGCACTTGCGCCAGCGCCAATTCCAGCGACACGGTGCCCGAAGCCGCCAGCGCCACATGGCTGGCCCGGAAAGCCGCGTATTTTTCATTTTCGTCCAGCAGCACGATGGACTTCACCGGCCAACTCTGCAAATAAGGTTCCAAATATTTCGCGACCTGCGGCACCGTGGGCACCAGTACCACGGCGTCACCCAGCTTGTTTTTCGCCCGGCCCAGCACTTTTCCAAAAATCGGCGCTAGGTGCTTGATCTCGCTGCGGCGGCTGCCGGGCAGCACGCAAAGAATTTTGGTCTGCGGAGCAAGACCCAGCCGCTGGCGAAGGCGCATGGCCTCCTCTTCATTGCCGATTTTTTCGATCACCGGATGCCCGGTAAAAGTGCAGCCCAGGTTTTCCTTTTCAAAATAAGGCGGTTCGAACGGCAAAAGAGCCAGCAAATGGCGGTAAAGACGGGCGATTTTGCGCGCCCGGCCGGGGCGCCACGCCCACACGCTGGGCGCCACATCGTGAATAAAGGGAATGCCACTGCCTTTCATTTTTTTGGCAAGGCGGAAGGAAAAATCGGGCCCGTCGATGGTGATCACGGCCGACGGCTTCTGCTCGCGGATCGCCCGCGCTGTCTCTTCAAGCCGACGCAGCACCATGGGAATTTTAGGCAGCACTTCAAAAACGCCGAACAGCGCCAGATCGGATTGCGGAAACAGTGAGTGAAACCCCTCGCTTTCCATGCGTTCACCGCCCACGCCGGAAAAGCGCACCTTGCCGCCCAGACGTGCGCGTAAGGCGCGCATGATCTTTGCGCCCAGTACATCGCCCGAAGGCTCGCAGGCCACGATAAAGAAACAGGGTTCAGGCATAATCGATGCCCAACAGGAAAATTCCGGCCTGGTCGGCCATACGCACCACGTCGTCACGGTCGATCAGCAGCGAGGCGCCGGCCTCGGCCGCGATGCCGGAAAAACCCGCCGCCAAAGCCTCTTTCACCGTTTCCACCCCCAGCGAAGGCAGGTCAAAGCGCACGTCCTGCTGCGGCTTTTTCATTTTCACCAGCACGGGTCCCGGGCCTTCGCGCCGCTGCGAAACCGAGCGGCGGATCAGCGCATCGGTACCTTCCGAGGCTTCCACGGCCAGCACAATTCCCTGCTGCACCACCACCGCCTGGCCAATATCCAGACGGCCAAGCGCGTGGGCGATCTCAATGCCGCGCTTAATATCGTTCTTGGCATCTTCGCTGGGCACGATTTTGCCCAGTAGCCCCGCCGGCATCAGCAGGTCGGTGAAAATATCCTGCGGAGCGACGACGCGGAAACCTTCCACTTCAATCTCGCGCACCACGGCCTTCAGAAGGCCGTCATCGCCCAGGGCATTCAGGCCGATGCGCGCCAGCTTCTGCACCATCAGCATGTCGGGTTTCAGCTCGGCCAAAGACGGGCGGCGCACGCGGCCCAGCATCACCACGTCTTTCACGCCTTTTTCCAGGCCCAGCTTGCGGGCCGGGCCGGCGGCGCCCAAAGGCAGCCAGGTCACGGGCGTATCGTCATTCGCAATGTCCGAATCGGTCTGGCCCGGGAAAGCCAGCACGTGAAAAGGCCGGCCCAGCTTCCGGCATGCGGCGATCAGCCGCTTGGGCGCTTCCCCCCCACCCGCGATGATGCCAAGCATTTCCATCATTCCGCCGCCTCGGCAATAACGCGCGGCTGGCACAAGGCGCGCGAAGATTTGGCGCGAATGAATTGCACAATATCGCCCACCGCGGTCACCGCGCTGTAGCTTTCCGCCACGCTTTCCAGCCGTTCAGAAAAGGTGCCTTCCGGAGCGAACAACATGCGATAGGCACTGCGCAGCATGCGGATATCTTCGCGCGAAAAGCCGCGCCGCTCCAACCCGACCAGATTAAGCCCCGCCAGATGGGCGCGATCACCCATCACCGTGCCATAAGGAATAACGTCATTATCCACGCCCGACATGCCGCCAATCATGGCATGCACGCCGATGCGCACAAACTGATGCACCGCCGAATTGCCGCCGATAATGGCATGATCGCCGACATACACATGCCCGGCCAGCGTGGCGTTGTTCACCAAAATCACATGATGGCCCAACTGGCAATCATGCGCCACATGCGCGCCCACCATCAGCAGGCAGTCATCGCCTACATGCGTCAGCATGCCGCCGCCCTGGGTGCCGGGATTAATGGTGACGTGTTCGCGGATGCGCACCCGCGCGCCGATTTCAAGCTTTGAAGCCTCGCCCTTATATTTCAAATCTTGCGGCGGCAGGCCGACCGAGGAAAACGGGTAAATCTCGCAATCCTCGCCAAGGGTGGTGAGGCCGTCGACCACCACATGGCTGTGCAGGCGCGTGCGTGCGCCCAGCTTCACGCCGCCGCCGACCATGCAATAGGGCCCGATCGAGACGCCTTCGCCGATCCCGGCTGCTTTATCAACAATCGCTGTGGGGTGAATAGATTTGGACAAGAATTCAGCTTCCATTTTTTGTATCGATCAGCATCGCGCTATAGCTGGCATCGGCGGCCTTTTCCGAGCCGACCCATGCTTCACCATGAAATTTCCAGACATTGCCCCGCTGGCGCTGTTTGGTGACCACAATGCGCAACACACAGCCAGGAAGCACGGGACGGCGGAAACGGGCTTCGTGAATGGTCATGAAATAAACCACATGACGGTTTTCTTCCACTTTCACTTTGGGTTCCGGTGAAGCATGGTTCAGCCCATCGACCACCAGCACCGCCGAGGTTTGCGCCATGGCTTCCACAATCAGCACCCCCGGCATAATGGGGTGACCGGGGAAGTGCCCGGCAAAAAACGGCTCTTGCCCGGTGACGTGCTTGAGGGCCGTGGCGCTTTCGCCAGGCACGATCTCAATGATGGAATCAATCATCAGCATCGGGAAACGGTGCGGAATGCGCTCCATAATCCCGTTGGCGTCGAGAAGGGGTTTGGGGGAATTCGCGTCCATGACAAACCGGTATAAAGGCTTCAAAAAAGCGCTTCATACATGCCTCATTTTGGGCCGCAAATCAACGCGGTCGAAAAACCGTTTAGAAGCGGTTTTTTAGGGCTTTTTACCCTCTTTGGCGGGTTCTTTGGGTGTTTCAATCTCGACCGGCAGGTCGGGCAGCTGGGCATTCAGCCGCTCCAGCACCTGGTCGGTGATATCCAGCGCGTTTTCGGCCCACAGCACCTGTTGCTTGATCAGCACCGCCTGGGCCCCCCGGCGGCGGGCAATTTCGGTGACAATGCCTAGCAGGACCGAGCGCACCTTGCCCATCGAAAGCGTGGTGGCCTGTTCCAGCAGGCGCCGGCGATCCTGTACGTATTGCTCCACCTCGCGGAACTTCTGGCGAAGCTGGTTTTCACGCTCGGCATAGACGCGGGCTTCCAGCTTGCCGCGCGTGGCCAGTAATTCCTGCTCGGCGTCACGGATAAGCTTTTCCTTGGCGGCGATCTCCGTCTGGAACGCGGCGCGCTGGGCTTCGATCTTCTTCTGCACGCTGACTGAAGCCTTGGATTCATCTAGAATGCGCTTTACGTCAACCACCAGAAGGGCGTTTGTGGCATGCGGCGCTGGCGGCTCAGCCGCGAAAAGCGGCAGGGCCCAGAACAGGGCAAGAAGCAAGACGAGGCGTCTCATTTTTACAGATGCGTTCCAAAGCTGAAGCGGAAAAATTCGGTCTTATCGTAGGACTGTTGCAGAATGGGCTTGGCCAGATCAATGCCGATGGGACCAAAAGGCGAAGCCCAGGTCAGCCCCACGCCCACGCTGGAACGCAGGGCGGAATCCCGTTTCAGGTCTTCACCCGGCAAGGGATTGACTTCCACGCTGTCCAAAATGCCGGAATCGTTGAAGACGCGGCCACGCAAGCCAAATTCCTCGGGCAGGCCGGTGGGGAAAGTCAACTCGATGCGCGTGCGTACATAACGGTTGCCGCCCAGGGCATCGTCGGCCGTTCCGGTTTTATCACGCGGCCCGATGCCGGCATATTCAAAGCCGCGCAGCGTGTCGCCCCCCAGATAGAAACGGTCGTTGATGCGCACTTTCTGGCCAAGACCGGCGATATAGCCGGCTTCGCCAAACAGATTCAGGATCCATTTCTCGCTTTCGGTGACCGGAACATAGTATCCGCCGCCCAAACGTGCGCGGACGTAATCCACATCGCCGCCCAGGCCGGCCAGATCGGTATTCAACTTCACGAAATAACCCTTGGTCGGATCCAGCTTGCTATTGCGCTTGTCGTAGCTGAGTTCCTGGCCCACCAGAGACACCACGGCGCTGCCTGCCTGTTCGCGGACATAGCGCGAGGCGGTGGCCGGTACATCGGTGATGCTGGTTTGTGACAGGCTGTAGTTCAGGGTCTGGCGCAAGAATTCCGACAACGGATAACCCAGGCGCAGATTGACGCCGTTGCGTTCTTCGCTGAACGAGCTGGAATCTTGGTTGCTGCGCACCACACGGAAAATGTCTGCGCCCGCCGCCAGGTCACGCTCGAGAAAATAGGGTTCGGTGAAGCTGACGTCGTATTGCTGCGTGCGCGGCGAGGCCTGGATCGAGAAGCGCAGATCCTGCCCTTTGCCCAAAAGGTTGCGCTCACGGATGCTGAAGTCACCCAAGGGGCCGTCGGTAGAGGAATAGCCTGCGCCGATTGAGATTTCTCCCGTGGGCTTTTCTTTTACCGCCACGTTAATCACCGACTGGTCGGGCAGTATGCCTTCAGACTGCGTGACTTTTACGTCTTCGAAAAAGCCCAGGTCACGGATGTTTTGCTCGGATTTCTTCACGCGCGAGACAATAAGCGGATCGCCTTCGGCAAGATTCACCTGGCGGCGGATGACGCGGTCCAACGTGCGTGTGTTGCCGTTGATATTAATGCTTTCAACAAACACGCGCGGGCCCTGGTTGATGACGAAGTTGATGGTTACCACATGGCTTTTGCGGTCGGGCTCGATCTTGGGCTGAACCTGCACGAAGGCATATTGCAGATCACCGATGACGGCGGTGAGCTGCGCCACGCTTTTTTCCACGCGCTCGGCGCTGTACCACTCGCCGGAATGCACCACCACCTTTTCACGCAGCGCGGCCATGTTAATACCCTTCAGCGTGGTGGACACATCCACCTTGCCGAAGCGGTAGCGCGGGCCTTCTTCCACGGTGAAGGTAATGACGAAGTCCTTGCGGTCGGGAATAAGCTCGGCATGCGCGGAAATCACGCGGAAATCCACGTATCCGGCGTTTAAATAAAAGCGGCGCAACAGGTCTTTATCGTAATTCATGCGGTCGGGATCGTAGTAATCCGAACTTGAGAAAAAGCGCCACCAGGCGGTCTCACGCGTGTTGACGGCATCGCGCAGGGCGTCGTCGTCGAACACATGGTTACCCACGAAACGGATGCGCCGCACGCCGGTGCGGTCGCCTTCGGTAATTTCAAAGACCAGATCAATGCGATTTTGTTCCAGCCTGATAATCTTGGGTTCAACAATGGCGGCAAAGCGGCCGGAACGGCGGTAAAGATCAAGAATGCGCTGCACGTCGCTTTTCACGCGGCTTTTGGTATAAACCTGGCGCGGCTTGATCTGAATTTCCTTTTCCAAGTCTTTTTCATTGATCGCGCTGTTGCCTTCAAATACCACGCGGTTAATCACCGGGTTTTCCTTTACCATGACCTTCAGCGTGCCATCGGGCTGCATGTCCAACGTCGCATCGCTGAAAAAGCCCGTGGCAAACAGGTTTTTCAGCGATTCATTCAGCTTGGCGCGCGTGGCTTCCTGCCCCTGCGCCAGCGCCAGATAAGAAAGCACCGTGCCCGCCTCGATGCGTTGGGTGCCTTCCACATTGATCTTGCGGATGACCGTGCCGCCGGGCCCAAGCATGGGTTTTTTTGATGGCTGCGCCGAGGCCACCACGGGCGGCAGCGTGGCCTTCGGATCCTGCAGCGTCAGCGCACGCGCCTCGGCCACGAAGCCCAGCAGGCCCACGGCAAGCAACAGGGTGGATAAAAGAATTTTTTTCATGCCGGCAGAAGGAAAGGGACTAGCTGAAGAAACCGCGGATGGCATTGAAGACGTTGAGCTGCACGATGTCATTCCAGGTGAAGAAGATCATCAACCCGATGATGAATACGAAACCGGCCTTGGACGTGAACTCCATAATGCTTTCGTTCACCGGACGGCCTTTAACGGCTTCGATCAGGTAGAACAGCAAGTGTCCCCCATCCAACAGCGGAATGGGGAACAGGTTAAATAGGCCCAAACTAAGGGAAATCATGCCCATAAACCAGATCAGGGGGATGATGCCTTCCTTACCCACCTCGCCCGACATTTGCGCGATGCGCAAAGGCCCGCCCAGTTCTTCCGTGCCGCGTGTGCCAACAATGATCTGGCCGATGGCGCTAAGGGTAGTGGTTACCATATTGCCCATTTCGAAAACCGTGGCCTTCACCGCCGGAACCAGGTCAAGCTTGTGATATTCCATTTTGCCGATTTGCGATTTAATGCCAATCTGACTCAGGTGATGCACCATGCCAAAACGGTCTTTCACTTCCGTCATGCGCGGCGTGACGTGAAGTTCCAGAGTTTTTCCAGCGCGATTGACGGTGATCGAGGTTTTTTCGGCAATGCCCGAAGCAATCTGGCGGCGAATTTCCTCGAACCGCTCAATGGGCGTTTCATTGATCTTGACGATCAAATCGCCGGGCTTGATGCCCGCCGCGGCGGCCGGGCTGCCCTCGCCCACGCCTCCCACCACCGGCGGGGTAAAAGGCTGGCCTTCCAGCGTGAACAAACACACGAAAACCACGAAGGTAAAAAGGAAATTCACTGCCGGGCCGGCCAGCACAATGGCGGCGCGGGCCCATACCGGCTTATAGAAAAAGGCCACCTTCTTTTCGGCAGGCGTCATCGTGTAATTTTCTTTGCCGGGCATGCTGGTGGGATCGGCATCGCCGAACATTTTCACGTAACCACCCAGGGGAAGCAGGCTGATTTTCCAGCGCGTCTTGGCGCCGTCGACAATGCCAAACAGTTCAGGCCCAAAGCCGATGGAAAAAGATTCCACCTTCACGCCGCACAGCCGCGCCACGATGTAATGCCCCCATTCATGCACGAATACCACGATGCTGAGCACCATGAGGAAGTAAGGCAGGTAATCGAGGAAAATCTCTTTCATCACTCACCTAATTCTGTGAAGCGCGGGTTTTTTCGGCAGCAACGCGCCGGGCGGACTGGTCACAGGCATGAATGCTTTCAAGGTCGTTTAAGGGAGCGATGTTGGCGGCGGCCAGAGTTTCTTCGACAATTCGAGCGATATCAAGGAACCCAATACGGCCGTTTAAAAAGGCCTCTACGGCCACTTCATTGGCGGCATTCAGCACGGTGGGCGCGCTGTCGCCGCGCTTTAAGGCAGCGCGCGCAAGGCGCAGGGCCGGGAAGCGCGCCTCGTCCGGGGCCTCAAACGTAAGTGCGCCCAGGCGGGCCAGATCCAACCGCTGCGCTGGGGCCTCCATCCGCTCGGGCCAGGACAAGGCATAGGCGATGGGCGTGCGCATGTCGGGCGTGCCCAATTGCGCCAGCACCGAACCGTCTTTGTATTCTACCATGCTGTGTACGATGGATTGCGGGTGCACCAGCACGTCGATCTTCTCTTCCGGCATGCCGAAAAGAAAATGGGCCTCGATGATCTCAAGGCCCTTGTTCATCATAGTGGCACTATCGATGGAAATTTTCGAACCCATCGCCCACACCGGATGCTTTACCGCCTGTTGCGGGGTAACATTTTTCATTTCCGCAAGGCTAGCGGCGCGGAACGGCCCGCCCGAGGCGGTAAGAATAAGCCGGGCAACGCTGTCGCGCCTTGCATCGTCGAAGACCTGGAAAATGGCGTTATGTTCGCTATCTACCGGTAAAAGCCGCGCGCCGCAGCGCATCACCTGCTGCATCATCAGCGGTCCCGCGCAAACCAGACATTCCTTATTGGCAAAAGCCACTATGGCGCCGCGTTTCACCGCTTCCAGCGTAGCGGGCAGCCCGGCCGCACCTACAATGGCGGCCATGACCAGATCGCTGTTACGTCTTGCCGCATCGACAATGGCCGCCGCACCTGCTTGAGCTTCAATGCCGGTTCCGGCCAGCCCATCTTGCAAGGATTTGTATTTCGTTTCGTCGCCTATCACCGCCAGGGCCGGTTTCACGCGGCGCGCCTGCTCGATAAGCAACTCCACATTATTATGGGCGGTAAGGGCGATGGTTTCGAAACGATTGGGACTGGCTTCGATCAATTCCACAGTTTGGCGGCCCACCGAGCCGGTTGAACCCAGCACGGCCACTTTGCGCCGCGCATGCTGCGAACGTCGTCCCGGGCGGGCATCCGCGTCGCTAAAGATTTGTTTGACCGCTTTCATTCTTCTAAACCCACCATGACAAATCGTTATGCGTCGCCCACAAAGCGGCCCAGAACAGCAGGACAGCCATAATAAGCCCGTCGATCCGATCCAACAGGCCGCCATGACCTGGGATCAGCTCGCCCGAATCCTTCACCCCGGCCTGCCGTTTGACCCAGGATTCGAACAGGTCACCACATTGGGCGGAGAGAGACAAGAAGCCCGCAACCGCCAGCACCCCATAGGGTTTATGCGGGTGAAATAAGGCGATAAACAGCCCTGCGGTAAGCAGCGCCGCACCGATGCCGCCGATGAATCCGGCCCAGGTTTTGCTGGGGCTGATGTCAGGGGCCAGGCGCACGCCACGCAGGATTCTTCCACAGAAATAGGCTCCGGTATCCGTCAGCCAGACCGCGGCGCAAACAAAAACCGTCAGGCTGAACCCCGCCGGGCCAATCTGCCGCATGGCCAGCAACCCCAGCATCGCCGAGCCGATATAGGAAACGCTCATGGAAAGCAGTACGGGCTTCTGTACCTTGAAGATGCGGAAAAGAACCATCAGCACCAGGCTGACGGAAAGGCACAGGATAACCGAAGTGGGAATATCGGTTTGCAGCGCCACGCCCCAACTCAGCGCAAGGCTGAACAGCACCGGCACCCATACGGCCTTTTGGCCGCGCGGGTTGACCATCATCAGCCATTCATAGCCCGCCCACAGCGCGCCCAGCAGCATCAGGCTGGCGAAGGCCAGGTCACCCGCTTCGACAATAAAATAAAAAGCCGGCGCCAGTATCGCCGCACTAAGAAAACGCAACAGAAGGTTTGATTTAAGCGCCTTACCCAACGCGCGCTCCATAGCGGCGTTCACGGCGGTTGAATTCATCCAGCGCGTTGGCAAGGTCGTTGGCGCTGAAATCCGGCCATAGCGTGTCCACAAACACCAGCTCGGCATAGGCCGATTGCCACAAAAGGAAGTTCGAAAGGCGTTTTTCCCCGCTGGTGCGGATCACCAGGTCGGGATCGGGAATGCCCGCGGTGTAAAGCTCGGCCTGCAGGGCTTCTTCGGTGATTTCTTCGGGCGCCTTGTGGACCAGGTTCTTCACCGCGCGCAGGAGTTCCTGGCGGCTGCCATAGCTTAACGCAATGGTCAGGTGAATGCGGGTGTTCCTGGAGGTTAGCTTTTCCCCCTCTTCGATCAGGCGCACAATGTCGGGTGAAAAGCGCGTGCGGTCGCCGATAATGGAAAGCCGCACCTGCTCTTTATGTAAATGCGCCAATTCGCCCTGCAGGTAAAAACGCAGAAGGCCCATCAGGTCTTCCACTTCCTTCTGCGGGCGGCGCCAGTTTTCGGAAGAAAAACCGTAAAGCGTTAAATAAGGAATGCCGCTGTCGGTTGCGGCTTGCAACGTGCGGCGCACCGCCTCGATCCCGGCGCGATGCCCGGCAATATGCGGCAACCCGCGCGAAGAGGCCCAGCGGCCATTGCCGTCCATGATAATGGCGATGTGCTGGGGGATGGTGAAATCGCGGTCCGGCATAAACGATCAGCTATCCGCCCAACATACGCGCAAGCAACCGCCCACGCCGTATGGGCGTTGAAGGCTGCAATGCCGCGCGAACGACATCATCACGCCCTTCAAAAACTTCAACTGCCAGCGCCGTAACATCCGTTCCGTAAAGAAAGTCTGAAACATAAGGATCAACACCTGGCTGGCTTAGCAGCCCATAGGCTCCCGCGATGGTGTCAAACTGGCGTATTCTTTTCGCATGCGCATCGCTTCCCCTGAACATCTGATAAATACCCATGGCCGCCTCCTGCCGTTATATTTAAACCTGCGTAATTTCTTTTTCTTTATTCGTCAGCATCTCGTCGATTTTCTTGATTTCGCCATCGGTCAGCTGCTGGATTTTGGTTTGAAGGTTTTTTTCCTCGTCTTCGCTGATGGCCTTATCCTTCAGCTGTTTCTTGATCTGCTCCATGCCGTCGCGGCGCACGTTGCGGATGGCCACGCGCGCGCCTTCAGCATATTTGCCGGCAACCTTGGAAAGCTCCTGGCGGCGTTCCGCCGTCAGCGAGGGAATGGGAATGCGGATCAACTGCCCATCGGGCTGCGGGTTAAGGCCAAGTCCGGCATCGGTAATCGCCTTTTCCACCGATTTCACCAATCCCTTGTCCCATACCTGCACGGTAAGCAGCCGCGCTTCGGGCACGCTGACGGTGCCGACCTGGTTCAGCGGCATGTGGCTGCCATAGGCATCCACCACCACCGGGTCCAGCATGTTCGGGCTGGCGCGGCCGGTGCGCAAACCACCCAATTCCTTCTTGAAGGTATCAAGCGACATATCCATGCGGCGTTTCAGATCATCTAGCGCGGTAGCCATAGTAACTCCTAACTTGTCATGCCCGCGAAGGCGGGCATCCACGAAAAGCCACAAGATACGGCTTTTGGCCTGTCGTGGATCCCCGCCTTCCGCCTACGCTCTTCGAGCTTCGGCGGACGAGTTTGAGCAAACAACCCGGCGTAGCCTTGGCGAAGCCGGGTCGCGGGGATGACGTATTGGTTTTGGAAAAACGGCAAGTTAATTCTCCGTCACAATGGTAAAGCGGCCTTTGCCCTGCACCACTTCGGCCAGCGCGCCGTGGGTGAAGATGGAAAACACCACGATGG
>JACQAB010000082.1 GCA_016195205.1 Pseudomonadota bacterium | reverse complement strand
GGAAACTGAATGAGATTGATGGCGCGGAAGCCGGAAATTACCTGGGCTCGCTGAAAACCTTGGCGGCCAGCAGCCGGGCACGAAGGCTATCGGCGCTGCGGCAGTATTTCCGCTTCCTGGTTTCTGAAAACGCGCGGGCTGACGACCCCACGGCGGGCTTCGAGAGCCCAAAACTTCCCAAAAACCTGCCCAGCGTTCTCAGCGTGACGGAAATGAAAAAGCTGATCGACGTGGTGGGCGGGCAAAAGCCGGAAGATTTCCGCCTGCGCGCGCTGTTGGAGCTGGCTTATGGTTCGGGCCTGCGCGTGACCGAGCTGGTGGGCTTGCCGCTTTCCGCCTATGACAGCAAGCGCGCGGCGATGATCGTGCGCGGCAAGGGCGGCAAGGAACGTTTGGTGCCTTTGTCGGGGGCGTGCCGCAAGGCGGTGGATGAGTATCTGGAACGGCGTGCCGCGTTCATTCCCGGCAAACAGAAAAAGAAGACCTCACCGTTTCTTTTCCCCTCGCGTGGCCGCGTGGGGCACCTGTCGCGCATCCGTTTCTGGCAGATTCTGCGCGAAACGGCGGACAAGGCTGGGCTGCCCGCCGCCAAAATCCATCCGCACAGTTTGCGGCATGCCTTTGCCACGCATCTGTTGCAGGGCGGGGCGGATTTGCGCGCCCTGCAGCAGATGCTGGGCCATGCCGACATCGCCACCACCCAGATTTACACCCACCTGGCGCGCGAGCATTTGAAGGAGACGGTGCAGAAGCATCATCCGCTTGCCAGAAAAGAGGCTAAGGGGCTGAGGGGCTAGGGGACTCAGGGTTCTTAAGTTTTGAGATCACACTCATTTGAATTCCAGACTATCTTGCTTTATACCCTTAGCCCCTCAGCCCCTATGCACTTATTGGATTTCGAACAAGGCGTGGCCGAACTGGAAGCCAAAATTGAAGAGCTGCGCCATTTGTCGGGCGCGGGCGAGGTGAATATCGCCCAGGAAGTGGGCCGGCTGCAGTCGAAGCTGGAAAAGCAGTTGCGCGCGCTTTACGCCAAGCTGAGCCCGGCGCAGAAGGTGCAGGTGGCGCGCCATCCGGAACGCCCGCATGCGATGGAGATCATCGGCAAATTGATCGAGGATTTCACGCCGCTGGCCGGCGACCGCGCCTTTGGCGACGATCTGGCGATTATCGGCGGCGTGGGCCGCTTCAGGGGCATTCCCGTGGTGGTGATGGGGCATGAGCGCGGGCACGATACGGAATCCCGCCTGAAGCATAATTTCGGCATGGCGCGGCCCGAGGGGTATCGCAAGGCGCAGCGGCTGATGCAACTGGCCACGCGTTTCAATCTTCCGGTTCTCAGTTTCGTCGACACCGCGGGCGCGTTCCCGGGCGTGGATGCCGAGGCGCGCGGCCAGGCTGAGGCGATTGCCAAAAGCATTGATGTGGGATTGTCGATTCCCGTGCCGTTCGTGGCCACCATTATCGGCGAGGGCGGATCGGGCGGCGCCATTGCCATCGCCTCCGCCGACCGCGTTTTGATGCTGGAACACGCCATTTATTCGGTGATTTCGCCGGAAGGCTGCGCCTCTATTCTATGGCGCAGCGCCACCAATGCCGGTGACGCGGCGGAAGCGTTGCGCCTGACGGCGCAAGATTTGTTCGCCCTGGGCGTGATTGATGAAATTATTCCCGAGCCTGCTGGCGGCGCACACCGCGCCCGCGAAGAGGTGATGGCAAAAATGGCCGAGGCGATTGAGCGGCACCTTTCCGAACTGATGAACCTGGACGGCGTGAAGCTGGTGAAGAACCGCCAGGAAAAATTCCTGGCCATGGGCCAGCGGAGTTTGGAAAAAGGTTAGGCCGCTTATCCGGGACCGGAAGCGAGGCTCTGGCTCTTTGGAGAATGCTCAACGCGGTGCGGGATTTCTCCTCCTGGCGACGGGTCACCCCCCGGGCTGGGGCGCCGTGGCACCGCCAAAAATTTTTGATCAATTTCCTGCATCGCGCGGCTGAACTCCCGGCCCTGTTCCTTGGGAACCGAAAGCTGGATGCTTTGATAATCGGGTTGTTTTTCGCCATCCAGTTTGGGGTTGCCGATGGCCCCTTCCACCATCGTGCTGTCTTTTACGGTAATGCCTTTCTGAGCAAGCCGGCGAATAACTTCACGCCGTACATGGTCGGCCTCTTCGGGCGTGCCCTTCAGCCAGATCATGCCGTCGTTTCCACCCCAGGTGCTTCCCATGTATTTCGCTGAACCCAGCGCGTCGCTTGCGTTCCATGTGGGGTTGCGTGGCGGCCCACCGCGGCTGAGAGAGCGTCCAAGAGAACTATAATTATTGCCGGGTCGATGCATGGGTTTTTGCCTATGCCGGGTGCGGTTCGAGGCCTGCCGGGGAACGGTGATTCATTTTTTGTGGCATAGCCGGCTGCGGATCCGAATCGGGATTTTCAGGCGTGGCGGGTGTTGGGATGAGGGATTTGTTAAAAACCCAAACCGCGGCTTTCAAACGTTTTT
>JACQAB010000091.1 GCA_016195205.1 Pseudomonadota bacterium | reverse complement strand
CGAAATGGCGGCGTTCGCGCAGTTCAGTTCCGATCTTGACGCCACCACACAGCGTTTGCTGAATCGCGGCGCGCGCCTGACCGAGCTTCTGAAACAGCCGCAATATGCGCCGCTGCCTTTTGAAGAACAGACCGTGGCGATCTATGCCGGCGTGAAGGGTTATCTGGACAAGGTGCCAGCGGGTGACGTAACGCGTTATGAACAAGCGCTGCTCCGTGAAATGCGCGGCAAGGGCAAGGATATTTTAACGGCGATCCGCAATGACGCCGACATCAAGCCCGAGGTGGACGCCAAGCTGAAAAGCTTCATGGAAGCTTTTACCAAGGCGTTTGCTTAATTGTCATGCCCGCGTAGGCGGGCACCCATCTAAAAAACGTTTTTCAGATGGACCCCCGCCTTCGCGGGGGTGACGCCATTTTTTGTTAAGCCACTGCCTGGCGCTGTGCGTGGCGGCGCGGATCGCCCGAGGCAACTTTTCTTTCCCGCGCGGCGCTCGCATCGGGCAAAGATACAAATTTCGCCGCCTTGGGAAGATGCGGGCTAATCAGCCCCGCGCCCATGGAGGTATCGGCGCATACCAGGAATTCCGGGGTGTTCCGGCTTCCGTCCTTCAGCGTTTGACCGTGTGTCCACAGCGCGGCGCTTCCCGGTTCGAAAAACGTTTCAAGAATGCCGCCCCGGCCTACCTTCACGGAGCCGCCATCGTGAATTTCAGGAACGCGGATGCGAAGGGTGCCAGGACCGGCCCCTTCCGCCGCTGTGGCAAACCCGGCTTCGCTTCCCAATTTCTCTAGCGCGCCGTTCAGACGCGCCAACCGTCCGGCCAACTGGCCGGGCACGAGGTGCGGAGAAAGAGGGTAAAGCAAATACGTCGCCATGAAATAGCCCTTGTCTCAAAAAATCAGGGCCGGTTTTGAGGCCGGCCTTGTTTTTAGGCCAACCCGTTATGCAGCGGGCGTCCGGCGCCGTTGTAAGTTGCCAGCGAGTTGCTCAGCTGCGTTACACCACGCACACCCACTACTTTTGCCAAGGCCTTGCTGGCTGCAAAAGCGTGTTTCAAGGGCACCGTTGCCTGGAGGGTGGCTTCACGAGGGGTTGGGGTGGTAAAGGCGAAATGGATGCCATCTCCCAATTGCTGCGATACTCTCATCAGGCCGCGCACGGTGCGGTCCTTAACACGTCTCTCCACTTGGATACCGTTCAGAATGGCCAGGGCGGGGGCCGTGATATACCTGCCATCTCCGGTGGCTGCTTGGATGGTTGGATCCAGATCGATATGGAAGGTTGCGTTCTCAGTCATAATATTCCCCACATTTTTTACGGTGCGCGTTTTATGCGTCCGCTGTCATGACGTCCGCTGAAAAGGGTGGACGTCTTATCCCTGTTTTCGGCAGGACAGACAGCCATGCGAAGGCGCAAAAGCGCCTGCGGGTTATGCGGAGATGCGATTTAAGGAAGTTCCTTAAGGGCCCGCCGCGCTGCTTGTTCCACCTTTGGGCCCTGAGAGAAGCGAATGAAACCTTCTCAAAACCTGGGACTACAGCGCGATCGAAGATCACCTTAGCTGTAGCGCTTTAGCACTTGTTGACGCGGTTGCAAGCTACCCCTCGTTTCCGGGTCCCACGAATGGCATGGGGGGCCGAAAACTCAAATCCCGCGGGCCCGCCTGCGGCGGACCGGTCTTCTTTCTAGTAAAAACGGAGGCGCGGCGTCAAGTTTTTCATTAGTTGCGGCGCGAAAGGTTAATGGTAAATGCCAGGTTCGGCCACAATCGTTGAAAAACACGGTTTCAAAGCCTAAATTATTAAAATCATTAAGGAGAAAGCCATGACCGCTCTTGCCGTGTCCAAAACATCCTCCGCGCAGAACATTCATCCCAATCTGGATCCGCGCGCGCTGGCTTCGGCGCTGGCCAATTCGCATTTCATCGGCGGGCAGAAGGTGTCCTCGATCTCGGGCAAGACGTTCGACCTCCTCAGCCCCGCGACGCGCGAGAAGGTGGCCACCGCCGCGTTTGGCGAAGCCGCCGATGTCGACCGCGCGGTGAAAAACGCCGCCGAAGCGCAGAAAGAATGGGCCAAGCTCGCTCCACGCGAGCGCGGCCGCCTGGTTTCGGAATGCGGGCGGTTGCTGGCCGAACATGCCGAGGAACTGGCGCGGTTGGTGTGCCTGGAAACCGGCAAGGCGCTGCGCACTGAATGCCGCCCGGAAAGCAAGGTGGTTAGCGATATCTTCGAATTCTTCGGCGGGCTGGGCTCCGAAATCAAGGGTCAAACCGTGCCGCATCGGAACGAGCAACTGATCTTCACCCTGCGCCAGCCGGTGGGCGTGGTGGGCGCGATTATTCCCTGGAACGTGCCGATGATGCTGTTGGCGCTGAAGGTCTGCCCGGCGCTGGTGGCCGGCAACAGCGTGGTGGTGAAATCGGCGGAAGAGGCGCCGCTGGCGGTGCTGCGCATCGCCGAACTCTGCGCGCAGATTCTGCCGCCGGGGGTATTCAACATGCTGTCCGGCATGGGGCCGGAATGCGGCGCGCCGCTGGCGCAGCACCCGCTGGTGAACAAGCTTACCTTCACCGGGTCGGTGGAGACCGGAAAGATTGTTTACAAATATGCCGCCGAGAAAATGATCGGCGTCACCATGGAGCTGGGCGGCAAAAGCCCGATGATCGTGATGGACGATTGCGATCTGGACCGCGCCGTGGACGGCGCGGTGACCGGCATGCGTTTCACCCGCTGCGGGCAAAGCTGCACCGCGGCATCCCGCATTTTCGTGCAGGCGAAGATTTATGACGCCTTCACCGAAAAACTGCGCGCCAGGGTCGACGCGCTGAAAATGGGCGATCCGTTCGAGGAATCGACCGACATCGGCACCATTATTTCTCCCGGCCAGTTCGAGAAGGTGAAGAGTTATATCGAGGCGGGCGAGAAAACCCCGGGCGGCAAGGCGATCCGCTGCTCGAAACTGCCGGAAGACGCCAAATTGAAAAACGGCTTGTATGTGCAGCCGGTTTTATTCACCGGGCTGGATAATAATTCCAAGCT
>JACQAB010000078.1 GCA_016195205.1 Pseudomonadota bacterium | reverse complement strand
GCCCGCGTGTGCCGCCGGTTCATGGCGGCAAGAATGCGGTCGGAACCGGATTGCACCGGCAGGTGCAGAAACGGCATGAGGCTCGGCAGCTCGCGATGCGCTTCGATCAAGCTGTCGTCGACATCGCAGGGATGGCTTGTGGTGTAGCGCAGGCGCGCGAGGCCAGGCATCTCCGCAAGGCGATGCAGGAGCTTGCCGAGCGTCCACGCGCGGCCGTCCGGTCCTTCGCCATGATAGGCGTTGACGTTCTGGCCGATCAGTGTGATCTCGCGCACGCCCGCATCCGCCAGGCGCGCCACTTCGGCGACGATCTTGTTCACCGGCCGCGAGACTTCCGCGCCGCGCGTATAGGGCACAACGCAGAAGGTGCAGAATTTATCGCAGCCTTCCTGCACGGAAAGATAGGCCGAAGGGCCGCGCGGTGCATGCTCACCCGGCAGAAAGTCGAATTTCGATTCCGCTGGAAAATCGGTGTTCACCACGCCGCCGGTATTGCGCAGCGCGCGCGTCACCATTTCCGGCAGGCGGTGATAGGTTTGCGGGCCGAACACCAGATCCACATAAGGCGCACGGGTGCGGATTTGCTTGCCTTCCGCCTGGGCCACGCAGCCGGCGACGGCGATCAGGGCTTCCTTGCCTTCAGCCTGGCGCTGTTTCTGCTTTACGCGCAACCGGCCCAGTTCCGAAAAAACCTTCTCGGCGGCTTTCTCGCGGATGTGGCAGGTGTTGAGGATGACCAGATCGGCGTCCTGCGCCTCGGCGCACAGCCCATAGCCTAAAGGCGCCAGCAGGTCGGCCATGCGCGAAGAGTCATATTCGTTCATCTGGCAGCCCCAGGTGAGAATATGCAGTTTCTTCTGTGTGATTTTTTGCGGGCTTGTTCCGTCCATGACCCAGTATTTAGCGAATAAACCCGCTTCTCTCAAGGACGAACACCGGCTTCGGCGTTTATTACTTCTTTATAAGCCTGATCGGCCAGGGCTTTGCGGTCGGAAAATTGCCCGGCCTTCAGAGGCGCATGGAAGGTGATGCGCATGTGAAAACGCGGTACCTTAAGAAACGGCCATGCATGTTCTGGAAAACCCATATCGCCATACCAGGGATAAAGATGCTGGCTGCCATCGGTGTTCAGGCAAGCCAGGCTGACTGGTTGCAGCACCACCGTTTCCCCCAATTCGAAAATGCCTTGTATCAAACTGCTTTTGAACGGCAGCACCTGCAGCCCGTTGGTCGAGGTGCCCTCGGGGAACAGCACCAGATTGTTGCCTACAGCCAGGAAGCGCCGCAGATCATCGTTCTGTTCGTGCACCTGATGACGCGCGCGGCGTTCCACGAACACGGTGTGCTGCAGCTTGGCCAGCAGCCCCAGCAGCGGCCAGTTCGCCACCTCGGCGCGTGAAACAAAACTTGTCGCCAGCACCGCAGACATCACCGGAATGTCAGCATAGGAAAGATGGTTGCTGAGAAACAGCGTGGGCTTCGCCGTGGAGGGTGTGCCCCGCACTTCGATCTTCATGTGCATAAAAACGCGCGTGATGATGCGGTGGAAAAAATGCGGGAAAGTGAAACGCACCGGCAGGCGCAGGAGGCAGAACACGATCTGCAGCGGAATATTCAGGAAAATCCACGCCAGAATAACGGCAAGGCGCAAACAGGCGCGCAAGGTTCCGGCCACCCCATAGTCAGGAAGGACGGCAGAGGCCGGCGCGTCAGGGGAGGACATCGCGGTTTTTAAGGTCATAATGTTTGGAATAGCGGTCGGCGATCAAATCAGTTTTCACCAGCACGCACACATCGGTGGTGTTGAATTGCTCGTCCACCACGGCGCCGTCGCCCACAAAGCCGCCCAGGCGCAGATAGCCTTTCAACAGCGGGGGAAGCTCGCTGAACAGCCGCAGCTGGCTTAGGCCCTGTTCTACGGTGATGGAGGATGGGTCCATCAAACGCATGTCCACATACCGGTGCGGCAGCGCCACCGGGCGCAGCGAGGGCGCGGCGAGGTGATAATGATAAAGATAGGTCAGTGGCACGGCCAAGGCCTCGGGGTCGGTACCCGGCAGGCTAGCGCAGCCGAAGAGAATGTTCACGCCGTAAGCCGATACATAATCGGCAATGCCCCGCCACAACAGTTGCATGGTGGGGCGGTTGCGGAAAGGCTGCGCCACGCAGGAACGCCCGACTTCCAGAATTTCGCCGGGCAGGGCTTCCAGCCGGGAAATGTCATACTCGCTACTGGAATAGAAGCCGCCATGCTTGCGCGCCGCTTCGCGCCGGATCAGGCGATAGGTGCCGACAATGGATTCTTCCAGGCTGGGCGCCTGATGGTCGATGACCAGCAGATGCTCGCAATATTGATCCAGGCTGTCGTAATCCATTTTTTTTGCGGCCATGTCGGCCTGGGGATGGGCGCCCATCTCTTCATAAAAAACGCGGTAGCGCAGCTGCTGCGCGGCGCGCACCTCGCTGCTGTCCTGCGCGATGCGCACTTCAAGGCGGCCGAGGCGCAGCCCGTTAATTCCCAACACAGAGGGGCTAAGATCTTCCATGGTCACTTTTCCATCCGGGTTTTGGTGCCGAGGCCGCTTTCCTTGGCGAGGCGGGAACGATGCTTGGCATAGTTGGGAGCCACCATGGGATAGTCGGTGGGCAGCCCCCAGCGCTCGCGATATTCGTCGGGTGTAAGATTATAGGTGGATTTCAGGTGGCGTTTAAGCATTTTCAGTTTCTTCCCATCTTCCAGGCAGACAATGTATTCCGGCATCACCGATTTTTTGACCGAGACCGCCGGTTCCGGCCGTCCGGCCCGCGCGCCTTCCGCCCCGCCGGTGCCCAGGCGCAGGAAACTTTGATAAACCTGATGGATCAGGGCGGGTAAATCGTCCTTTTCCACCAGGTTCTTTGAAACATAGGCCGCCACCACTTCCGCCACCAGCGGGGAAAGGTTGTCGGTTTCGTTATCACTCATGAAAGCTCCTGAGGCGGACAGGGAATCCAGCACAAAACGGTGCCTATAGCAATTTTATCATCACCCACGCATCCACGGCGTTTTCGATTTCCTGATAATAATTGGGGCGAATTCCCTGTTTTTCAAAGCCCAGCTTGCGGTACAGCGCGATGGCCGGAAGGTTGTTTTCGGCGACCTCAAGAAAAATCCGGTTTTTACCCTGCTTGTGGCAGAAAGTGCAAAAATCTTCCACCAGCATGGCGGCGATGCCCTGGCGCTGAAACGCGGGGCGGGTGGCCAGCGTGACGATCTCGGCTTCTTCCGCGGCGCCCTGGCCCAGGATAAATCCGACCGGCTCGGTTTGCGACAGATAGACGCCGCCGAAGGCGGCGGGATTCTGCAGGAAAGAAGCCAGAAACGACGCCGGCCAGCGCCGCTTTTCATCGAAGCATTCGGCGTGCAGTTCCGCCAGCCAACCGGCATCGGTGGCGCGCAGGGTGCGAAGAACCGGAGGTGCTGTACAACCTTTAGGAAGCATGGGGAAACGTCACATCGGCTTCGCGCAGGTAAAGCGGCAGGGGCGGAGGCAGAAGATTTTTTTCTTTTTCGGCCAGCAGCGCGGCGCTGAAGGCGATTTCTTCGGGCTGGATTTTTATTTCATCCGCCAGAAATTCCGGATAATCCGCCAGCAGCGCCGTGCCGCCATTGCCGGTGAAAAAAGGGACCTCGGCCTCGTCCAGAATTTCCGCCAGCATGCCGGAGGTCGCCAGAAAAGGCTTGCTTTGCGAAAAGCCCGGGCCGGCCTCGCGGGCGAAAAGCTCATCCCGGCCCGAGGCGCGGAGGACAAGCACCGGATTTACGGCGCTGCCCGCGCGCCTCAAGGCTTCTTGGGTGCAGATAAAATGGTCGAAACCGTAAAGCGGTTTGTTCGCGGCCAGCGAAAGGCCTCGCGCGAAAGCCATGCCCACGCGCAAGCCGGTGAAGCTGCCTGGGCCGATGCAGATGGCCAAGCGGTCGATGCCGGAGACGGCCAGCTGATGCTTGCCTAAAAATTCCTGCGTCAGCGGGGCGAGGATTTTGGCCTGCTCACGCCCCGACTTCACGCTGCGGTGGTCCACGCGCTTGCCGCCCTCGGCCAGCACGAGGGTGCAGAATTCATCGGCGGTGTCGAAGGCCAAAACTTTCATTATTTCATTTTACCGCATGTCGGCGGAAATGAAAAACACTTCGAACAGGGCTCTAACTGCTTGGTTCGGCCTTTGCGGCTTCACAACGAGAACGCGGGCGATTTAATGGTCGCCCGTCCTCTGTTTCCATATAGGCGCAGCGCTCGCCGTTTGTACCGGCAAAAGTTTTAGCGGAAAATTTGAAGCCCATGTAAGATTGCGCAGGATCAATTTTTCCTTCGCCGCGAGCAAGAAGTATGTCTGCAATGCCCTCGCCAAAGGCGTTGACAATGTTTGCCTGCCATCTAAGTGCTGCGCCAGTTCCAGCGGCTAGGGCCAAAAACACGATTACTGGAATCGCCTTTTCTAATTTGCCAGAGGATGGAGCAGTGCGCATGGTATCTCCTGAATTGAATAAATATCGAATGCGAAATTATATTCATTACATCCCGTTGGCAAATTCTTTTTCGAAAGTAACGCCAGAATCGCGCACCGGCTTCAACGCCGCGCCATAGGCGGCAAGAATTTTGAAAGCAAAATCAATGCGGCGGCGGATAAACTCGTCATCCTTGCCCGATACTTCGGCG
>JACQAB010000108.1 GCA_016195205.1 Pseudomonadota bacterium | reverse complement strand
TAACCAAGAATTATGATGACGGGCAAAGTGGGGGCGTGGCAAGAAACGGAATTTTCAAGGCGCTGCGTGAGCCTCTTCAGGGAATTCTCGACTCTATTCCCGCCGGGCCATCCGAACTTCTTGTGGCGTTTAGGGAAACTGCGGTGCCCCTGGGTTATCCCCCCAAGCATGAGGACCTTACCGCTTTTGCAAACGCGCTTGAAACTCAAGTGGGACTGAGGCCGGAGACAGTGAGCCGTGTTATGGAGGCTGTAAATCCACCGCCACCTCCACCGATTAGGAAAAGGGACGTTGTTGTGGCCTGGCTGCTAAAGTCTTTTGCCAGAGCCAGGGCTGCAACAGCATAATTTATGCTTGAAAAATCAACCCGCTACCCGGGCGCTGTGTGCGTGAAAACCCTTGCCGGAAAAGCTGGTTTATCCTAGCATTTCTTCAAGCTTCAAGGCACGCCCGCCTCCAGAAAAACCGGAGTGCGGCGGGTGTTTATTTTCCAAAAATCAACGGTTTAGGGCAAGAACCGCTTTTAATCCAAGAAGGACAGCGATGGACAAGGTTCCCATGACCAAGGGCGGCTATGACCGCATGGGCAGCGAGTTGAAAGAGCTGAAGGTGGTGCAGCGCCCGGCGGTGATCAAGGCGATTGCTGAGGCGCGCGAGCAGGGCGACCTTTCGGAAAACGCCGAATACCACGCCGCGCGCGAACGCCAAAGTTTCATCGAAGGCCGCATCCAGGAGCTGGAAGATAAAATCTCCCGCGCCGAAGTTATCGAGATCGACAGCGTTTCCGGCAGCAAGAACATCAAGTTCGGCGCCACCGTCACGCTGGTGGACGAAGATACCGATGAAAAAGTGACCTATCAGATCGTGGGGCAGGACGAAGCCGATATTAAAAAAGGCCTGCTTTCCACCACCTCGCCCCTGGGCCGCGCACTGATCGGCAAAAAGCCCAAGGACGGCGTGGAAATCAATACCCCCAGCGGCACGAAGGCCTATGAGGTGGTGAAGGTGGCCTATAAGTAATAGGCTTGTTGCAAGGCCGGTCCCAAACAGAAATACATCATCCCGGCGAAAACCGGGATTCAGAGCCATAGGACACGGCTTATGGCCCTGGATACCAGCTTGCGCTGGCATGACGTGGAGAGGGTTATGCAAAAAGTCTAGCATCGTTATTTGTGAATCTTTGCCGAACGGCAGGGGGATTCGGTTTTGTAAAGCGGGTGAGTTACCCTCATTCTATCTTCATGGAAATCGGTAGCACGATCGAACATCTTTGGCAGGCCGTTGCCCTGTTTTTCGAGAACACCAGTATCCATGACCTGATCCTGCGTCACGGATCGTGGTTCTGGACGGTGGTGTTTGTCTGGGCTTGCCTGCAGGGCGAAACTTTCGTGATCTTCGCGGGCGCGGCCGCCGCCCAGGATGTCCTGGATATCAAGCTGTTGATCCTGTTCGCCTGGTTGGGCACTTTTTGCGGCGATCAGGTTTATTTTTATATGGGTCGGCGCTGGGGCCGGCGCTTTCTGCATCATTTCCCGAAATTCGAGCATGCGGTGGACAAAATCCTGAAGCTCATCGAAAGGCATGACCGGGTTTACATCCTGTTTTACCGTTTTATTTTTGGCGTGCGGAATATCAGCCCTTTTGCCCTGGGCTTGTCGCATCTGACCTGGAAGGAATTCAGCACTTGGAACTTTATCGCCTCGCTGGTGGCGGCGGTGGGGTTCTCGATGCTGGGCTTTTTGTTCGGTGAAACGCTGGAAAACGTGCTTGGGGAGACCATTGACGGCGTCATGATTGGCACCGCCGTGATAGTGGCCATCGTATTTGCGGTGAAGTTGATCCTAAACAGGCAAAAAAAACCTTCATCTTCGGGCAAAGACGGTGGGAAAACGCCTTCTTAAAAATTCACGTATCTGAACTTTGCGGTGCTCGGTGTAATGCGCCAGCACCACAATGCCCGCCAGTGTTAACACATATTGCAGCAGATAATAAAGAACCCCGCCCTTAGGGATGAATTCCCTGAAAAATCTAAACAGCGTTAAGTGAAAAAGATAAAGGCTGAAGGTGTAGGTGGCCGCTTTTTTTATCAGCCCCGCCCAGGGCGCCGCTGCCAGGATCTTCAGGTCAAGATGCCGCATGCCAAAGAGATGCACCGCTACCATCGGCGCCAGCATGAGATGCCATATCCAGAATTTGCTGGGCTGGAACGGAACGAGTGACCATTCCTTCAACGGTTCATACATATAAAACTGGGTCAAAAGATGCGGCCTGAAACACTTGGTTTCTATATATAAAAGCACCGGCAAAACTGCCATCAGCCGCGCCGCGGCCTGGGACGGACGTAAGCGTTGGCTTAGCCGGTAAACTCCTACTCCCAACAGCCATTGCGGCAGCATCAGAAGGAATTTTGGCCCTAGCAACAGGAGGATGGCGCCTGCCAGAAGAAACCGAAGGCGTCCTTGCGCAAAAATACACACGCCAAAAAGGGCGTAATCCCACACCTCATAATCCAGCGACCAATAAGGCCGCGCCGACATGGCGTAAATATTGTTCCACCATGCGTGATTAAGAAAAAACAGCGATGACAGAACCGTGGTTGCGTTCTCTTTCAGATAGTCAAAGTGACTGATGCCCTTGGCGATCGGGTCCAGCACCAGCGCCAACAGCAGCGCCGTTACCGCCATGGGCATGATACGCGCGAAACGGTGCAGGATATAAGTGCGCGCGTCTTTTTCATGATGATCGGTGACATAAGCGATCACATAGCCCGACAGCACGAAAAAAATCGCCACCGCATCGGGGCCAAGTTTCAACGCGCTTTGTATGGCGCCTAAAAAGTGTGGGCCTTGCATATGGTGGATGAAGACCATCAACGCAGCCATCACGCGCACGAAATCCAGGTAAACGGAAAAGCCTTCCGGCAGCTTTTCTTTGCGTTTAGGCACGGAACTGAAGCCTGGAAAGCTTGGCATAAAGCCCTTGCTGCTCAAGAAGCGCGTCATGGGTTCCTTCTTCGATGATCAACCCGCGGTCCATGACCACAATGCGATCGCAATGCCGAATGGTAGATAGCCGGTGCGCGATAATCAGCGTAGTACGGTCTTGCATTAATTGCGCCAAGGCTTCCTGCACGGCTTTTTCGCTTTGCGAGTCCAGCGCCGAAGTGGCCTCGTCCAGAAGCAACAGCGGGGTTTGCCGCAATGCCGCCCGCGCGATGCCAATGCGTTGGCGCTGTCCGCCCGACAGCCTTATGCCCTTTTCTCCCAGATAGGTGCGATAGCCCTGCGGCAGCGCGGCGATAAAATCATGGGCGTTGGCCGCGGTGGCGGCCCGTTTCACTTCTTCATCGCTGGCTTCCGGCTTGGCCATGCGGATGTTGGTGAGTGCGTCGGTTGAAAAAATGGCCACATCCTGCGGCACAAAGCTTATCAGCCGGCGCAGTTCTTTCGGGTCGGTTTCCTTGAGGTCGACATTATCGAGACGGATCAGGCCAGCTTGTGGGTCATAGAACCGCAGCAGAAGCTGGAACACCGTGCTTTTTCCCGCGCCGCTGGGGCCCACCAGCGCGATCCTTTCGCCCGGGCGCACATGGAGGTGAAAATGATCCAGCGCCGGGGCCTGTGGACGGGAAGGGTAGAAGAAACTGACATGCTGAAAATCCAACTCGCCGCGCGGCCGATGGGGCAAGGGCATGGGATGCGCATACGCCACAATATCGGGCTGCACGGCCATCAATTCCAGAATGCGCTCGGTTGCGCCCGAAGCACGCTGCAGATCGCCCAAAACCTCCGTCACTGCGCCCACGGCGCCGGCCACCAGCACGGCGTAGAAGATAAAGGCAGAAAGCTGCCCGGCCGTCATGCGATGCGCCAGCACGTCACGTCCGCCCAACCACAGCACGAACGCCACGCCGCCGAACACCAGCGTGATGACCGCCACCGTCATCCAGGCGCGGGCGCGGATGCGTTCAATGGCGGCAACAAAGGCTTCGTGCACGCGGAAGGCAAAGCCCTGGTGTTCCTCGGCTTCGCGCACGAAGGCCTGAATGGTGCGGATACCATGAATGGTTTCTTCCAGCCCAATGCTTACATCGGCCAGTTTTTCCTGGCTGATTTTCGATAAACGGCGTACCCGCCGCCCAAAAATAAGGATAGGGGCAATCACTACCGGCACCAGCAGAAATACAAAGCCTGTCATGCGCGGGCTGGTAAAAAGCAGCATGGCCGTGCCGCCGACCAGCAGCAGAAAATTGCGCAGCGCCACCGAAAGCGACGATCCCACCACGGTTTGCAGCAGATTCGTGTCGGTATTCATGCGCGATACCAGGTCGCCTGCCGCCGCGCTTTCGAAGAAAGAGGGACTGAGTTCCAGAAGGTGTCCGAACATTTTCAAGCGCAAATCGGCCACCAGCCGTTCGCCGATCCACGACACCATGGAGAATCGCGTGAAGGTGGCGCAAGCCATCACGCCGATCAAAACCAGCAGCACGATCAGGCTTTGGTTAAGCTGTTCGGCGCTGCCGGTGGCAAAGCCTTTATCCACTACGGCTTTCAGCGCCACGCCCATACTGAGGACCGTGGCGCTGGCCACTACCAGCGCCACGAAAGCCAAAAGAATTTCTCGCCGGTAGGGCGCAAGAAAGGGCAGCAGGCTTCTTAAGGGGCGAAGATCGTGTTTTTTCCCTTCGGCGTTTTTCGAATCATTTAGGACAGAAAACGTGCGAGGATCGGTGGCGGATGGACGGGTCTGGCGCATGGCAGGAATCTGCCTCTAACTCTTTGGAATTACATGAAATTAACAGGTATGACCGGGGCAATCCACCCGTAAGAACAGGGCTTTATCCACTGGTTTGCGCTTGCTCTTGACGCAGGGCAGCAAACCCACGCATATCATGAGGCCGCGCAAGCCGCGCCCTGCCAAGCTAGCTTCTTTTTTCTGAAAGAGCCATAGAGGAAAGGTTTTCCATGAGTGACATCACCACACGCGTCAAAAAGATCATCGTCGAGCACTTGGGCGTGGACGAAGCCAAGGTTACTGAGAACGCCAGCTTCATCGATGATCTGGGCGCCGACAGCCTCGACACCGTCGAACTGGTCATGGCTTTTGAGGAAGAATTTGGCGTCGAGATTCCCGATGATGCCGCTGAAAAAATCTTGACCGTCAAGGATGCGGTTGATTTCATCAACGCGAAATCAAAAGCCGCTTGAAGCGGCGGGTTCTGAGGTTCTAAGGTTCTGAGCTTCTAGGTTAACCTTAGGATTTAGCCGCTTAGAACCTTAGCACCTTAGAACCTTTAGAATCTCGCTATGCGCCGTATCGTCGTCACCGGAATGGGGATCGTTTCGCCTATGGGCTATGGCCTGAAGGCGAATTGGGATCATCTTACGCAAAGCCGCTCGGGCATCAGCGCCATCACCAAATTTGAGGCGGCTGATTTAGCCTGCCGCGTGGCCGGTTTTATTCCGCGCGCCACGCCTGAAAATCCGAACGACCCGGCGGTGCTTAATCCCGATCGCCATGTAGCGCCCAAAGACCAAAAGAAAATGGATGATTTCATCCTTTACGCCATCGCCGCGGCGGATGAAGCCATTGCCGACAGCGGCTGGAAGCCCGAAACCGATGAAGATTGCGAACGCACCGGGGTCATGATCGGCTCGGGTATCGGTGGGCTGAACAGTATTTATGAAACGTCAATTGTTCTGAAAGAACGCGGCCCCAAGCGCGTATCCCCCTTCTTTATTCCCATGAGCCTGATCAACCTGGCTTCCGGGCAGGTTTCCATCAAATACGGCTTCACCGGGCCGAACCACGCCAATGTCACGGCGTGCTCCACGGGCGCGCATGCCATTGGCGATGCCGGGCGCATGATCAGATACGGCGATGCCGACATCATGGTGGCCGGCGGGGCCGAGGCGGCGGTTGGCCGCATTGGCATGGCCGGCTTTGCCGCATTGCGTGCGCTGTCCACCCATTTCAATGATCAGCCGGAAAAGGCTTCGCGTCCCTACGACAAAGACCGCGACGGTTTCGTAATGGGCGAAGGGGCGGGCGTGGTGGTTTTGGAAGAGCTGGAACACGCCAAAAAGCGCGGCGCGCGCATTTATGCCGAACTCATTGGCTATGGCTTGTCAGGCGATGCTCATCACATGACGGCCCCGGCCGATGACGGCAGCGGCGGCTTTCGTGCCATGCGCAACGCCCTGAAAGATGCCAGCATTACTCCCGCTGATATCGATTATATCAATGCCCACGGCACCTCTACGCCCTTGGGCGATGAGATTGAGCTGGGGGCGATTAAACGCCTGTTTGGCAACGCCATAGGCAAGGTTTCCGTTTCCTCCACCAAATCGGCCATCGGGCATTTGCTGGGCGCCGCCGGCGGAGTAGAGGCGATTTATTCCATCCTGGCGGCAAGGCACGACCTGCTGCCGCCCACGCTGAACCTCGATAACCCTTCCGAAAACTGCCAGGGGATTGACCTGGTGCCCCACAAGGCGCGCGAGAAGAAAATCAACATCGCGCTATCGAATTCGTTTGGGTTTGGCGGCACGAATGCGTGTTTGATTTTTAGAGAGTGGCATGGGTGATTTTGTTCCCCTCCCCTTGAGGGAGGGGATAAAGGGGTGGGGTTATGCGGTTGCCGTTTAGTGTAAAGGGAACGAGTTTGAGAAACATAACGCCCCACCCCACCCCCGGCCCCTCCCTCAAGGGGAGGGGAGTTCTGTTATTCCTGGCTCTTCTTTTATTCCCAATTCCGACATTTGCCGCCTCCCTCGACGGCGGCCTCGATAAACCCTATGCCGCGCCCGACATCGCCAGCAAGGGCCCCTGGCTGAACAGCGATCCGCTTACCATTCATGATTTGAAAGGGAAGGTGGCGCTGGTGGATTTCTGGACCTATTCCTGCATCAACTGCCTGCGCACGCTGCCGTATTTAAAGGCGTGGCAGGAGCGGTATAAAGACCAGGGATTTATCATTATCGGCGTGCATTCGCCGGAATTCGATTTTGAAAAAAACACCACCAACGTGGAAAAGGCCATCAACCGCTTTCATATCACCTATCCTGTAGTGCAGGACAATGACCGCTTCATCTGGGACCGCTTTGGCAATGAGTACTGGCCCGCGCATTACCTGATCGACCGCCAGGGGCGGGTGGTTTACACGCATTTCGGCGAAGGCGAATACGACCGCACCGAGCATAACATCCGCGCACTGCTGGAAACAAACGCGCCGCTGGCCAAGTTGGAAGAAGAACCCGCCCGCGCGGCCTATCACCAGTCGCTGGAAACCTATTTGGGCAGTGAGCGGGGTGAACGCGCGCAGCTTATTCCCACCGGCGCGCCCGATACCTATAAGTTTCCCGAAGAGCTTTCACATGATTATTGGTCGCTGCAGGGCAAGTGGAAGCGGGCCGATCAATATGTTGAGGCGCAATCATCCGCGGCGGGTTTGCGCCTGCGCTTTCGCGGCGGGAAGGTATTTCTGGTGCTGGGTACGGCCGACGGCCAGCCGGTTCACGCGCGCATTTTCTATGACGGCAAGCTGGTGGGCGATAAAGCCGGTAAAGACGTTAAAGACGGCTTCGTGGAAATTAAGGAACACCGGCTTTACGAGTTGTTCGACCGCAAAAGTAAATCGATCTTCGGCAGTGACGAAGGCATTATTGAAATTGAAACCGAACGCCCGGGCCTGCAGGCCTATGCCTTTACATTCGGGGCGTGAGTGAATAGCCTTGAGAAGCAATTTGTGGAGGGAATAAATGGCGAAACCTCAATATAGCGCCGCTTCTTATTACCTTGAGGCGCGTGAAGCTTGCGTGCGCGACGATTTGCCGCCTCTTTCCGAATCCATTCCTTTTATTTGCACCCGGCTGCGCGAATTCCGGTTTATACACGATCACCATCAGTCCCCTTCGTCTATTCGCGCCGTTGTAAAAGCGCTTAAGATGCCTGGATCAGAAGACCGGGTATTGGCCGATCTGAAAGATATTGATGTGTTGTCTTCCTTAACCGCCGCTTACTGGATATTAGGCGGGCTGCATGCACAAGGAAGCAAGGTCCCCATCTGGGAAGAAGAAGACAATCTGCGAAGCGCGCGCGTCTGCTTTGAAGGCTTGGTGTATTTTGGTTATGTGGAAGAAAAGGATGTTAAAGGCCTTGTTCCGGAAACCGCCGATGGCATACCGGAAGTTTTGCCAAAGATTCTGGAATTGGTCGAGGCAAGGATCAGCGCCCTGAAGGGCCGTGCGCCGCTTCCCCCAGAACTTCGCCTGGCCGTAAAACAGGCCAGGCACCATGTCGGCCAAACAAGTTTTACGCCTGGAATGTCTCAGGCCGCCGCCTTTGTTCCTTAACCTGTGTGATGCCCTGGCAGTTTAAGCCGCGTGAGCCGCCCCAAGAGGCGCCTCAAGGCGTCTGCCGCGTGGCCGTTTTTCAGGATTCTCCGCCCACCAGGCGTCAAGCCCTGCCGTACGGTTGCGGGCTGCCTCAGCATGATTTTTCATGATGTCGTCATCGTGGATGACGGCATCATACAATTTGCCGTTTCTTTGCAGCAACGTGTCGATGTATTTGACCATGAGAAGGTTAGGCGCGGCCCCTTCACGCAGGAACAGCACATCGCGCACGGCTTGGGCTTCGTGTCCCAGCCCATAAGTATCGGCCAGAATGGCCAGAGCAACGGCCGTGCTGCGCGCGATGCCCGACCGGCAATGAATCAGAAGTTTCTTGTCTGGATTTTCTTTAAGAAATTTTTTGGCGAAGGCAAGTGCTTCCACCACATGTTTTGCTTGGGGAAGGTCATCGGTATCATCGAATTCCCAGTGCTCAATATCGGCCTCTTCCAGATCATAGAACTGCATGCGCAAATGCGGGCGGCCTTTTATTTGATCGGGCCCTTGGCCGTCAACCAGGTCATCACCCTTGCCGCGTTCCTGGTGCTCGATGCTGATAATGGCGCCATATTCAGAGTTTTCCGCCAATTCATGGGCTTCTTCCGCGCCGACGATTTTCAACCGGTCGCGAATGGTATCGCGGACTTTGGTAATCTCTCGGGTCATCCACCAGGCAGACTCCATAGCTTCGTTGGCCACCGCCTTATAACTTCTGTCATAGCGTGTTTTTACCCAGTCCCATGCTTCCTCGGGCGTGGTGCTTCCGTCTCCAAGCGTGGGTTTGTCTTTGATGCGGCTCCAACTCCATTCGCTTCCCCAGCCTATCCAGCGGCGTGGGCCTTGCCACGTGGCCATATTTTCAATGGCCTCCATCGCCGCGTCATAAAACCTTTGTTTATCGCCTGCCGTTTCTTCGGCCTTATCTAAAAAAACCAGAGCCTGGCTGCCACGCTCGACGACATGCAAATCGTCCATCAGGGCAAGGAATCCTTCTTCATCCATGCCTATGGCTTTAAGAAAGCGCGCCTTATGGCTGCGCCCCCAGCCGCGGATAGGGCCTTTAAGCTCGTTATAAGATTCTTTAAGCAGCAGCGGGGAATAAACGGTTTCCGTCCAGTAAAAAGGCCCGGCGATCCGGTGGTTTTTGCCAATGTCCATCCGAATATCGGCCATGATGGC